>CAZNOA010000247.1:0-2779 GCA_964574565.1 uncultured Halobellus sp.
GCGGCCGCCAGCTTGTCGACGAGCGTGGACTTCCCGGCGCCGGGCGAGCCCGTGACCCCGATTACGTCCGCCCCGCCGGTGTGTTCGTGGAGCGCGGAGACGACGTCGCGATGGCCAGGCGACCGGTTCTCGATCCGGGTGATAACGCGCGCGAGCGCCCGATGATTGCCCGAGAGCAGCTCCTCGACGAGCGTCGCATCGCGCTCGCTCCGCTCGTCGGCACCGTCGTCGCGGTCGCTCGACCGGTTCGCGTCCGACTCGCCCATCTACGCGCGCTCCGGGACGTTGTTCCGGATGAACTCGACGGTCTCCTCCATCGGCGTTCCCGGGCCGAACACCTCGGCGACGCCGAGCCGCTTGAGCTCCTGCTCGTCGTCGTCGGGGATGATCCCGCCGACCAGGATGAGGGTGTCCTCGAACGCCCCGTACTCTTTGAGCCCGTCGATCACCTTCGGCACGAGGGTGTTGTGCGCCCCCGAGAGGATCGAGATGCCGAGGACGTCGACGTCCTCTTGGACCGCGGCCTGCACGATGTCGTCCGGCGCCCGGTGGAGCCCGGAATAGACGACTTCGAAGCCGGCGTCGCGAAACGCCCGCGCGATCACGTGTGCACCGCGGTCGTGGCCGTCGAGTCCGACCTTCGCGACCAGACAGCGAATGGCTCGTTCCTCCTGTTCGGCGCTCATGTGCGGTACTGCGTGGCGTGACCGTTTGATTCTAACGGACGTTCGGGATGGTTCCCTCCGAGGACGCCGTCGTGCCGCGATGGCGTTGTGGAGGCTGTGTGCTGTGAGGCGTCGTGGAGGCTGTGTGCTGTGAGGGCGTTCGCAAGCAACGTCGATCGGCGACTGCGGGCGCGAACTCGACGTAGTAATCACGAAAGCGAGAGGGACAAATGTGTCGTCTTGCGATTAATTATTCACGTTCTTTCATATTGTCCGGGGGGCTTTCGGTATTGTTATCCATCTCGGCGCTTGTCCAGCGAGATATGCGCGTGAGCATTCAGTTCTATATCGATCCCGGAGGGACCACCGCTCAGAGCACCGCCCGAAACGCGGGGCCCGATTGGCAGCCAATCGACTGTACCCCGGTGATCTGAGATGGCCGACGAAGAGGAGCTCGCGAAGGACCTCGGACTCGTCTCCGCGCTGACCATCGGTATCGGGACGATGATCGGTGCCGGGATATTCGTGCTCCCGGGCGTCGCCGCCCAGCGAGCCGGACCGATCGTCGTCGTCTCGTTCATCATCGGCGGGATGATCGCGCTGCTCAACGCCTTGTCCGTCTCGGAGCTCGGCACCGCGATGCCGAAGGCAGGGGGCGCGTACTACTACATCAACCGCTCGCTCGGGCCGGCGTTCGGCTCGATATCCGGGCTCGGTGACTGGCTCGGGCTGGCGTTCGCGTCCGCGTTCTACACCATCGGCTTCGGCCAGTACCTCGCCGAGCTGGTTCAGCTCCCCTCGGTACTGTTCTTGACGAACGTGCAGGTGGGCGCGATCCTCGCCGGGGCGCTGTTCGTCGGCGTTAACTACATCGGCGCGAAGGAGACGGGCGGGATCCAGACGGTGATCGTCACGATTCTGCTCGCCATCCTGACCGTCTTCGCGATTGTCGGCTGGTTCTCGTTCGACTGGGGAACCGTCACCGGGAGCGGCGGGCTCACGCCGCTCGGGAGCGGCCAGATCCTTCCCGCGACGGGGCTCGTCTTCGTCTCGTACCTCGGCTACGCGAAGATCGCCACGATCGGCGAGGAGCTGGAGAACCCCGGGCGTAACCTCCCGATCGCGATCGTCGGGAGCGTCGCGATCGTCGGCGTGATCTACACCATCCTCGTCACGCTCATGCTCGGGATCGTCCCGTGGCCGGACCTCGACATCAACGCCCCCGTCGCGCAGGCCGCAGAGCTGGCGTTCCCGGCCGCCATCGCCGGCGCGGCCGCCACCGTGATGACCCTCGGCGCGCTGCTCGCGACCGCGTCGTCCGCGAACGCGTCGATCCTCGCGTCCGCCCGGATCAACTTCGCGATGGGCCGCGACCGGATCGTCACGAACTGGCTCAACGAGATCCACCCGCAGTACGCGACTCCGTACCGGTCGATCGTCGTTACGGGGCTCATGATCGTCGCGTTCGTGGTCCTGCTCGGGACCGACGTGGGGCTGCTCGCCGAGGCGGCGAGCGTGCTCCACCTGATCGTGTTCGCGCTGTTGAACGTCGCGCTGATCGTCTTCCGCGAGACAGACGCGCCGGGGTACGACCCCGACTTCGAGGTGCCGCTGTACCCGGTCGTTCCGATACTGGGCGCGGTGCTCTCGCTCGGGCTCATCGCGTTCATGGAGTTCTGGCCGCAGATGATCGCGGTCGGCTTCGTCGTCGGCGCGCTGCTGTGGTACGGGCTCTACGCCCGTCGTCACACCCCGATCGAGGGGGCGCTCGGCGAGTACATCCGCGACCGTCCCGACGAGATGCCGGACGTGGCGGTGTCGGCCGCCGAGGTCGCCTCGCCGGAGGCGACCGCGCCGTACCGCGTGATGGTCCCCGTCTCGAACCCGGAGACCGAAGACGAGCTCATCGCGATCGGCGCCACGATGGCGAAGCAGTACGGCGGCGTCGTCCACGCGGTTCACATCGTCGACGTCCCCGACCAGACGTCGCTCGACTACGTCGCCGGGAAGCTCGACGATATCGACCCCGACGCTCGTGACCGGCTCCAGAGCGCCCGCGACACCGCCGCGAAGTACGACGCGGAGATCGAGACGCACGCCGTCGTCTCGCACCG
>CAZNOA010000248.1:0-2761 GCA_964574565.1 uncultured Halobellus sp.
TCACGCGACACACGACGCGGTGCGACGGACGTATCGGTATCACCTGTACGCGCCGCCGTCGAACGGCGACGTCTCGGTCGAGACGGGCGCCGATCGTCGGGCGACCGACGTGATCGACGACGAGCGCGCTCGAGACGCGCTCGCTCGGCTCTCCGGTGAGCACGACTTCCACAACCTGACGAGCGACGAGAACGGGACGGTCCGGAACGTGTCGGCCTCGGCGACCCGCCTCGGTGACCTGTTCGTCGTCGAGGTGACTGCCGGTGGGTTCCCGCGAGCGCTCGTCCGCCGGATCGTCGCCGCGGTCCGGTCGGTTGGGCGCGGAACCGCAGCGCTCGACCTCGTCGACCGACTGCTCGGTTCGGACCCCGTCCCCGGAGAGTTCGGCGTCGGTCCCGCCCCACCCGAACCGCTGGTCTTGTGGGACGTGACGTACGACGGCGTGTCGTTCGCGGTCGACGGAGAGGCGGCGGAAAGCGCCCGCGTCGCGTTCGGCGAGCGGTACCGTGACGCCAGACACGCCGCCGCCGCGACCGGAGCGATCCGGGACCGGATCGCCGACGGGAGCGAGTAGGCGACCGATCTGACTCGGTGTGCTCGGGCGCGTCGATCGGCCGATTCCCTCGATCGACCGTCTCGAAGCGGTCGCTCGAACGGCCCCCTGAAAAGATCGCTCGAAGCGGTCGCTCTAAGCGGCTTGGTTTCCGGACGGGGTCTCCATCGCGTCGACCCGCAGCAAGAGGGTGTTGCCGTCGACGTTCGTCGCGTCCACCGTCCCGGAGAGTCGGAGCCCCGCCGCGGGCGTCGGGCCGACAGTCACGTAATCGCCGGCGTCGAACGTGCCGACCGGCCCCCGAATCACCAGCTCTGCCCGGCAGAGTTCGGGATTGGCGACGCTGGATAGGTCGATCTCCTCGACGTTTACCCCCTCTACCGGGTCGCCCTCGCACGCGACGGGCGTCCGTTCGGCGTCGTCGTCCATTCGCGCGATATCGAGGGCCTCGTACGCCCCGTCGGTGGGGACGTACCCGCCGTCCGGACCGGGTACCCCCTCGACGAGCTGGAGGTCGCGGAGGCTCTGCATCCGATTCCGGACCGTTCCCGGATTCCGGCTGATCGCGTCTGCGATCGTTCGACCGGACACCGGCCGATCCGCGTTCTCGGCGAGGTTCACGAGCGACGTGAGGACTCGCTTTTGACTCGACGTGAGCTGTATCGTTGACATACAGCGAAACAGCGGATTTGGTTGTATAAACGTTTGGTTCCATCGGCCTTATATTCCTGATACAAGAATCAGAACCGAATAGAAGTATTTGATGTTCACATACTGGATGGGCGGATTGAAAAAGACACACAAACCACCGCTTAAGAGTGCCAGAAATACGAGTATCGAAAGAACTACCAGCGATACAATTGCGTAACGTACTGCAAAAAAGGCTAAAAATAGATGACAATACATAGAAGTCGTAATTCCTTAAACATTCGTCACCGGAAGTATTTATCTCCTCGTTCGAAAGCGACGACCGAGCATGAATCGTCGAATCGGCGTACGGTCGAGACGAAAACGACCTCTGGACGCAGCGAGGGAGGTGACTGGCGGTGGATAGCACCGAATCACCCGCGTTCGATCGAGACGAACTCCCGGATCGGTCTGCGAGGTCGGACGCGAACGCGTCCGATTCGGTGGGCGAAGCTGAGTCGATCGGCGGACCGTCGGCGTTTGACGCGCGTGACCCAGCAGTCGAGCGGAGACGCGTCCGGACGTTCATCGAATCCCGGACGTCGGCCGCGAACGCCGACGGCGTCGTCGTGAACCTGAGCGGCGGACTGGATTCGACCGTGACGGCGGCGCTCGCGGTGGAAGCTCTCGGCGCCGAACGCGTTTACGGACTCGTCCTCCCCTGCAACAAGATCGGCGCGCCACACGCCCGTGACGCGGAGGCGCTCGCCGACGCGCTGGGGATCGAACACGACACGGTTCACCTCCAGCCGCTGTTTGCGCAGTTCGGGGCGGTCGCTCCGGACCGGTTCGACCTCCACGACGAGCCGGTTCGATCCGGAAACGCGGTCGCGCGGCTCCGGATGACGGTGGCGTACCTCGCCGCCAACGCCACGAACCGGCTCGTCTGCGGCACGACTAACCGGAGCGAACTGCTGCTCGGCTACTTCACCAAACACGGCGACGGGGGAGCGGACCTACTCCCGCTCGGCCACCTCTACAAGACCGACGTTCGGGCCCTCGCCGCCGAGCTCGACGTTCCGGAGTTCGTCACCGAAAAACCGCCGAGCGCGGGATTCATTCCGGGACAGCGGGACATCGACGACCTCGGGGCGTCCTACGACGTGATCGATCTCGTCCTCCAACTCGGCGTGGACCGGGGGACCGAAACCGAGACCATCAGCGAACGGATCAACGCGGGCTTGGCCGACGACGCCGACGGCGATTCCTCGACCGGCGACGCTCCGACGGTCGAGGAAGAGACCGTTTCGCGGCTGCTCGACAGGTACCGCGCGACCGCACACAAGCGCGTCCCGCCGCTGATTCCGGGTCAATCGGGTGGATAACGCCGTCGCGACGGTCACAGCCGACGACTCTCACTCCCAGCTCGCCGGCCACAGGTCCGCGGCACGCATTCCGGTCTCGAAGTCGGCCTCCCGGAACGCCGCGACGAGGTCGTCGCGGTCGAGTCGCGGTACCTCGCGTTCCGGGGCCGCGAACTCCGTCACCAGCAGGGCGGTCAGCATGGCGTGTTCGCGCACG
>CAZNOA010000249.1:0-2754 GCA_964574565.1 uncultured Halobellus sp.
CATGCCGGCTTCCTCCTCGTCGTTCATGAACTCCCAGAATCCGGCCGGACCGCCCCGATACGCCCGCGGATCGCCGTGGTGGTAGCTGAGAACGCCGTACTTCGTCGCCGAGAGCACCGGGCCGCGGATCAGCCCGAAGCCCCGCCTGACGATCACGTCGGCCTCAGCTCGGATCTCGTCGACGACCTCCGTCGGCAGCTCGTTCCACAGGCCGCTGACGTTCGCCGGATACGTCCGGATCTGCGTCGACTCCGACACCCCGGCGACGGCGGAGACGGGGACCGCGTCGTCGTACCGCTCACCGGGCGAGAGCTTCGATCGGAGGCGTGCACCGATCCAGAACGCCGCGTAGGCGGGATACTTCGCGCCGCGTTTCACGTTCCCGCTCCCCAGTAGTCCCGCGTCCTCGTTCACGACGACCAGCGATATCTCGGCGTTCGTTTCGTCGAGCATCCGCTCTATCGCCTCGGCGACCCACCGTTCACAGTGATCGCCGTCGAACAGGAGACACACGCGGCAGGCGGTCGTCTCGGCGCCTTCCGTATCCGCTTCGTCGCCGTCACGCGTCTCGGTGCCGCCATCGCCCGCCTCACCCCCGCCGACCGTCTCCGCGTCGCCGCCCCCCCCGGTCTCACCCGCACCGTCGTCAGGATCGGACGCGGTCCGCAGGCCGATGAGCAGGTCGGCGAAGAACTTCGTCGCCCAGTTGGGATACCGTAAGAAGAGGTATCGGCCGACGTGGGGGTACGATCCCGGAACTCCGCCGCGAACGCCGCTCGGCCCGGTGCGCGACTGATGGCGTTTGAGGAACTCGGCGGTCGACCGCGCGGCCAGTAGGTACTCGCGGTCTCCAGTCAGTTCGTACAGTCGAAGCCAGACGATCCCCATCTGGGCGTTTCCGGTGAGACAGTGGTACCACGCCGGTGACCACTCCTCGTCGTACGCGCCCTTCAGCGGGCCGTCGCGCCGCTGTATCTCCAACAGCGCGTCCGCCGACCGCTTCGCTGCGGCAGTCAGGCCGTCGTCGCCCAACAGCCGTCCCCCTTCGAGGAGCCCGCGGATCGTGTACGCGATGGTGTGTAAATACGGGTCCTCCCCCGCGGTGAACGCGGCGTCGTCGAACCAGCCGTTCGCTCGCTGCTTCCCGACCGCCCACTCGAGGTTCGCCGCTGCGGCCCGCCGATACGCGTCGCGCCGCTCGTCGACGACCGTCGCGGCTTCGAGCAGCGCCCACGCGACGCGCGTCGTGTAGGCGTGCGTCTCGTCTTTGTAGTCGAACTCCGTCCAGGCACCGCTCTCGTCTTGCACTTCGACGAGCCAGTCGGACGCCGCCCGGGCGGCGGAGACGAACCGCACGTCACCGGTCTGACGGGCCGCCTCGACCAGTCCGAACACCGCTTGCCCGGTGTTGAACACGTTCGGTTCCCCGGATTCGCCCGTCCCCTCCGGAAACGCCCCGTCGGAGCGCTGCACCGACACGAGCCACTCCGTCATCGCGGTCGCACGCTCGAACGCCTCGCTGTCTCGGTCGCCGTCCGCGTACTCGTACAGCGTCGGAACGATGTACCCGGTCGTCTCCGGGTACTGCTCTTCCCACCCCAACACGAGGTTGTACGTCGCGGCCGACCCGCCTCCGCCGGTCACGTCCTGGCTCCGGTACAACCAGTCGACCGCGGTGGTGAGGTGGTCGTCGTCAGCCCCCGTGTCTCCCTGCGAGAGCTGAGCACGCGCCGCGTGAGCGATCGACTGCACACGGTTCGACAGTGACTCGGAGAGGCTCATTCGCTCCCGTCGAGGCGATCGATTGCACGTGGGTGACAGATCGACGGGAGTCGGTTCCGACAGTGAGTCGCGGTCATACGGCTTCACTCTCTCCCCGTCGGGTCATTTATATGTGTTTTCTAACGGTGAAAGAGACGCGTTAACCCCCGGCCTCGGTGTCGATCCTCGGTAACGGGGTACCGGCGCCGACGTCGCGTCCGTGCGGAACGGGGTCAGCGTCGATTCCCTCGAGGATTCCGTTCGGGATCCCGACGGAGCGGATAGTGAGTCTCTCTGCCTCTCCGTTAACGGCACCGTCCGCGTTATCGGCGTTCACGTACTTCGAAATGGTCGAGGTGAGCGCACTCCAGTAGTGTATTCCGGCTCCGTTGACGGCGCCGTACGAACGTATCTCGGTCGCGTCCATCCGTGCGTTGTCCATCACTGCGATGTTACCGCTATTACTGCCGCTCGTGTTGTTACCGCGCGCGGTGATCGATTCGATGTCGTAGTCGGTGTCTCTCCCCAGTCGGAACCCTTGGTGACCGTTCTCCGCTGCGATGACGGCGTCGAAGGTTACTGTCGCTCGGCTTCCGGTCTCGCTCGGCGTGTCGTTCCGCTGGTATCCGAGGGTATCGTTGTCCGTCAGTCGGACCCGTCTGTACGTCACGTCGAACGCCTGTCCGGTGGTTTTCGTCCCCCAACCGTTGTTCTCGAAGACGGAGTCTTCGACGACGATCGTCCCGCCCGAGCAGTCGATTCCGTACAATCGACACTCGGTCGCGTAGCAGTTCTGCACGCGGATCGGGGGTGACACCGGACCGGTCTTCCCCTGTGAGTCGATTCCGAAGCCGTGTTTCCCCGATCCGGTCGCCGTACACCGGTTCGCGACGCACCCGCCTTGGCGGAGTGTAAACCCTTCCGTGTTGGCGTCGACGCTCCAGACGTTCTCGAAGGTAACGTCGACGACAGCGTCGTCGTGTGCGGCCTCGC
>CAZNOA010000250.1:0-2754 GCA_964574565.1 uncultured Halobellus sp.
GGACGTCAGCGAGTTCTCGACCCTGCTCAACGCGACGGCGCGGTACGAGCGGGCCGACGTCGGCCTCGCGGTGTGTCTCGGCGATCGCGGGGACGCGCTCGCGGAGGCGCGACGACTCCTTCGGAATCACCGTCGAAACCTCTCCGAGGGGCTTCAGTGGGTGAAAACGGAGGGCGTGACCCACGAGGAGAACCTCCAGTGGTTCGACGCCGGATCGCGGATCCGCGAGACGATCGTCGGCATCATCGCCGGGATGGCGATCGGATCGCCCGCGGTCGACCGCTCGAAGCCGGTGATCGCGTTCGCGGAGGAGAGCGCGGAGGAGCTGAAGGTGTCATCCCGCGGATCTCACTCGCTCGTGCGGCAGGGCCTCGACCTGTCGGTCGTGATGCGGGAGGCGAGTCAGTCGGTCGGCGGCGACGGCGGCGGCCACGACGTCGCCGCGGGGGCGACGATCCCGACCGGGGAGCGGGACGCGTTCGTCGCGGCCGCCGACCGGCTGGTCGGCGATCAGCTGTCGTGAGCGGGGACGAGCCCTGCGAAAGAGCGAGAGTCAGGCTTCGCCGAGGTCGCGGAACATCGCGCGGTAGTCGTCGGAAGAGAGCAACTCGCTGAGGTCGTCGATGTCGGCGTCGAGGTCGTCGAGGCGCTCGACCAGTTCGGCGTACGCCTCGTTGCCGTCGCGTTGGGCCGCCGGTTTCTGCGCGCTGAGCACCGCTCGCTTGCTCGCGAGCGACGCCGCCTCCTGTACGAGGTCGTCGTACTCGTTGCGGGTGAGGAGTGTCTCGATCGCGGTCAGGAGATCCGAGCGGCTGACGGGCTTGGTGAGGTACAGGTCGAACCCCATCTCGATAATGTCGAAGTCGGGCTCGACCGCGGTGACCATCGCCACGCGGCAGTCGAGTCCGGACTCTCGGATGTGTTCGAGCACGTCGTCGCCGCTCCCGTCGGGAAGTCGTCGGTCGAGTAACACGACGTCGACCGCAGCGTCGACCAAATCGATCGCCTCAGCGGCGGTCTCGGCGACCGTAACGTCGTATCGCTCTTCGAGGAAGCCCGCGTACAGCGCGGCGATATCGGGCTCGTCTTCCACGATGAGGACAGACGGATCGCTCACCGGAGATCACCGTCGGAGGCGACGGGGGACGCTTCACCGGGCATACAGGAATGGCCGGTGTGTCGAGAGATAAAGCTGTCGGCGTTCGTGCGGACGGTCCCGCTCAGGCTGCGGCGTCCATACGGGCCGTCCCTCGCCTTGCTGTCGGCCGAGTCCATTCCGCGGACCGTCGGATCGTCTTTTATGTACTCCCGTCGCCAAAGACGACACGAATGTCAGAACTCGTCTCTACCGGGGTCGAGGGGCTCGACTCGATCCTCACCGGCGGTATCACGGAGCGGTCGACGGTGCTCGTCTCCGGGAACCCCGGAACCGGCAAGAGCATCTTCGGGATCCAGTACCTCTACCACGGCGTCACCGACCACGACGAACGCGGCGTGTACGTCTCGTTCGAGGAGGACGAAGCGGACATCCGCGACGCCGCGGAGTCGATCGGTCTCGAGGGCTTCAGCGACGCCGTCGATCGCGGCGACATCGTCATCCTCGACAAACGCGAGATGCTCCGCGAGACCGATTTCTCGACGGCGGTCGATCGGCTGCTCGACACCATCGAGGACGGCGACTTCGATCGGCTCGTGCTCGACTCGCTGTCGATGTTCCAGCTCTTTTTCGACGCCGAACAGGAGAAGCGGACCTACCTGCTGAAGTTCTCCGATATCCTCAAAGCGAACGGGTTGACCTCGCTGCTCATCAACGAACAGGGAGCGGTGTTCCCGGACACGGAGGTCGGCTTGGAGAACTTCCTCACGGACGGGAACATCTACTTCATTCAGACGCCGACGGAATCCGGCGTTAACCGGTACGTCTGGGTGGCGAAGATGCGGAAACAGGACATCGACACCGACATCTTCCCGATGGAGATCGGCGAAGGCGGGATCACCGTCCACGAACGGGCCGGCGGGTTCTCGATGATGGGCGGATCCGAGGGACCGTCGTTCTAGCTCGCGAAGCGGCAGCAGCCGTTACTGACCGGACGAGAGGTCACGCCACACGTCGTCGAGGCGGTTTTTCACCGCGGAGCGCTCCTTGATTTCGATCGTGAATCCGTCGCGGAAATCGACCTCAACGCCGTCGACTTTCCGGCGGTACACCTTCACGCGGCGGTGCTCGTCGGAGAGCGGGCGGTCGTGGAGTTCGAGC
Source organism: uncultured Halobellus sp. (assembly GCA_964574565.1). Lineage (GTDB taxonomy): Archaea > Halobacteriota > Halobacteria > Halobacteriales > Haloferacaceae > Halorubrum. The sequence continues at coordinate 2,258 of CAZNOA010000250.1, forward strand.
AGATCGGCTTCTTCCAACTCGTTGATCCGGCGGTAACACGTCGCGATCGGCACTTCGAGCTCGTCGCTGAGGTCCTGTGCGGACTTGGCGTCGCCCGTCGCCGTCAGGATATCCGTGTTGTACTTGTTGCCGAGCACCGTGATCAAGTCGTCCCCCACCATTCTCGTTATCGATGTTGATTTTTACGGTTTAAAAGGGTACCGGTGTGGTGTGTCTGCCGCGAATCCGCTTCGAGGCGGCATTACAGTCACAAACCGAAATCAACCGTGTCACCATCGCACACGGGGGTTATCGACGGTGATAGCCGCCACCGTAGATTTATACTCGAACTCCGAGCACGGTCGGTATGGAACTGATCGAAGGGCTGTATCTCGTGACGACCACCGTGCTTGCCGGCGCGAGCGCGACGCTTTTGGCGTTCGCTCTGTCGGCGTATCGGTCGTCGGGTCGCACGGCGATGGCGTACCTGGCGGTCGGGTTCGGATTGGTCGTCGTCG
>CAZNOA010000251.1:0-2728 GCA_964574565.1 uncultured Halobellus sp.
ACCACCGGGTCGATAAGGCCACCGCCGGTCGGATCGTCGGGATCGCCCTCAAAGGAGTCGACGAGGAGGAGATCGAACGCGGGATGGCGCTCGTCCCGCGGGGCAGCGATCCGAATCCGGTCCGCGAGTTCGAGGCCGAGGTGATGGTACTCAACCACCCGACCCGCATTCAAGAGGGATACGAGCCGGTCGTGCACCTCGAAACGCTCTCGGAGGCGGCGGTGTTCGTCCCCGAGGACGGTCGGTTGCTCCCCGGCGACGCGGGGCGGACGCGGGTTCGGTTCAAGTTCCGGCCGTACCTCGTCGAGGAGGGACAGCGGTTCGTCTTCCGTGAGGGGTCGAGCAAGGGCGTGGGGACGGTTCGGGACGTGGAGTGACACAGGTCGGTTCGGGACGTGGAGTGATACGGGTCGGCGGACTCGGCTTCGGAACGGGAGGTCGTCACGCGACGGGAGGGATGACACATCGGCCTCATCGTAGCGATACCGATGAGAGGAATCGAACGCAGTAGACACCCCCACGACCGACCGATATATCCCCGAACTGTTGACAAGTTTTATAACACGTTGTACCGATTCGACTGACATGGCGCGTGACAACAACGCACAATCAGGAATCAGCAGACGGGAAGCGATAGCGAGCGGCGCGTCGGTCTCGGCCGCACTGCTGCTCGCCGGATGTGCCGACGATCCGGAGATCGGTGACGATGAGGTCGACGATGGCGTCGACGATGGCGTCGACGACGGACCGGCGGACCAGCTCAACATCACGCAGCAGGTCGCCCCGGTTGAGTGGGACCCGATCGTGTTGAACGACGCGTACTCGGGGCAGATCATCCACACAGTATACGACGGCCTCTACGAGTACGAGGTCCAGACGCTCGATCCACAGCCGAAGATCGCGGCGGACGAACCGGAGGTGGAGCGCGACGGCGAGCGCTTCATCGTCCCCCTCCGCGAGGAGCCGGAGTTCCACGACGGCACGCCGGTGACGGCCGAAGACGTTGTTCACACGTTCAGAGCGCCCGTCGAGGAGCAGACGGACAACATGCCCGACGTGGCGATGATCGAGAGCGCAGAGGCGATCGACGAACACACCGTCCAGTTCGATCTCGAGTTCCCGTACGGTGCCTTCACGGAACTGACGCTCGCGCGTGACGTCGTTCACGCCGAGGCCAGACAGGAGGACCCGGAGGCGTACAACACGGAGAACCCGATCGGCTCCGGCCCCTACCAGTTCGACGACGCGGTCGTCGGAGAGTTCGCCGACGTCACGCTGTGGGAGGACTACTGGGACGAGCCGTCTCAGGTCCCCTCGATCCGTTGGGAGCCGGCAGAGGACGACGCGGGGCGCGTCTCGCGGATCCTCGCACAGGAGACTGACGTGATGGAGGGCATCCCACCGGCCGACTGGACGAGACTCGAAGAGGAAGACGGGATCCGCGTCGAGGACACGCCGGACACGGGCGTCTTCTACCTCGCGTTCAACACGAACGAGGGGCCGACGGCAGACCCCGACGTCCGCCGGGCGATCGCTCACTGCCACTCTACGGGCGCGTTCGTCGACGACGTCATCGGCGAGGCCGGGCAAAACATCAACTATCCGGTCGCGCCGACGATCGCCGACGAGTGGGACTTCCCCGTCGACGAGTGGAACGACATGGAGTACGAGTTCGACCCGGACCGCGCCCAAGAGCTGCTCGACAACTCCGACGCGATCGAGGAGGGCGAGGAGCTCCACTTCATCTCTCCCCCGGACGACCTCCGACAGCAGTGGTGTGAGCTGGTCGCCGACCGGCTCAACGAGATCGGCTACGGCGGCAGGGTCGAGCGACTCGATTGGGACACGTTCCTCAACACGTACGACACCGGCGACGCCGACGACTACAACGTCTACTCGCTCGGATGGACCGGCGGGGCGGACCCTGACGTCTACCTCTACCAGCTGTTCCACCGCGACAACGAGGGCGTGACGCAGGGGCACTACTACGACAACGACGAGTTCCACGACAGGATCCGCGACGCTCGCCGGACCGTCGACTTCGAGACTCGTCGTGAGCTGTACATCGAGGCCGTCGAAGAGATCTTAGAGGAGTGCGTTTGGATCCCCGGCTGGAACACGCTGAGCGCGATCGCGATCAACGAGTCCCGGGTCGACGGCGTCCTCCCCGACACGAGCACGACGACGACGCCGCGTCTCGATCTGCCCTCCGTCTCGCTGCAGTAGGGCTCTCCGAGGCCGTTTTCGGGAGTATCGGGCAACCAACTAATGCAACAAATTATAACCGTCGGACGGTCATCATCGGTAACCATCAGCAAGGAATAACGCATGGGACTACTTCGATACACACTCAACCGCGTGTTGCAGTCGATCCCCGTCATGTTCGGGATCGCCGTCATCACGTTTCTGCTCGTCAACTCGATGCCGGGAAATCCGGTGGACATCATGCTTGCCGAGCAAGAGGCGAGCCCCGAACTGATCGCGGCCATCGAGGCGCGATACGGGCTCGACGAACCGTTACACATCCAGTTCCTGAACTACATCGGCGTGTCGTGGTTCTTCGGGGCTGTCGGCGTTCCGGGGTTCACCGGGAGTCCGCCAGGACTGCTTCAGGGCGACCTCGGGTTCAGTATGTACTACGAGCGGCCGGTGTCGGGGCTCATGATCGACCGACTCCCGCCGACGCTGCTGCTGATGATCTCCGCGTTCGCGTTCGCGATCGCGACGG
>CAZNOA010000252.1:0-2726 GCA_964574565.1 uncultured Halobellus sp.
CGTCGGCTTCTGCGCTCACTCCAACTCGGCCCGCAGCGCCGCGTTCATCGCCTCGACGGGGGCGTTCCTCCCGGTCCAGATCTCGAACGCCTCCACGCCTTGGAACAGCAGCATCCACGCGCCGTCGATCGTCGTCGCGCCCGCGACGGCGGCCTCTCGGAGGAGCCGCGTCTCGATCGGCGCGTAGACGGCGTCGAGCACGGCGAGGTCCGCGTGGAGATGCTCCGCGGGCACCGGCGTCGACGACGGGTCGTCCATGCCGACGCTGGTCGCGTTGACTACCACGTCGGCGGCCGCGATCCGGTCGCCGAGCCCGTCGAGCCCGCCCCCCGTGGCGTCCGGGACCGCCTCCGCGAGCGAGACCGCTCGCTCGGCGGTGCGGTTGGCGACGTGGACCCCGGCACCCGCGTCCGCCAGCGCGAACGCGGCCGCCCGCCCCGCGCCGCCCGCCCCGACGACGACGGCCTCGGTACCGTTCAGCTCGACGTCGTGGTGTGCGAACGCCCGCTGTACGCCGGTCGCGTCGGTGTTGTGACCGCGGGGTCGGTCGGCCTCCCCCGCGTGAACCGGGCCGAAATCGACCGTGTTGACCGCGCCGATCCGCTCGGCGAGCGGGTCCGCGTCGACCGCGTCGACCGCGTCCTGTTTGAACGGGATCGTCACGTTGAGCCCGGCCACGCCGAGCGCGGCCGCCCCGTCGATCGCTTCCCGAACCGCGTCGGCGTCCGGTTCGAAGGTGACGTAGCGCGCGTCGATTCCGAGCGTCTCGTAGGCTGCCTCGTGCATCGGCGGCGACAGGGAGTGGCCGACCGGGTTTCCGATCAGTCCATAAACGTCCATGAGCGCTCACCCGACCGCGACCGACAAAAGGGACGCGGTCGTCGGGAGCGCGGTGCGACGGCTCGCTTCGACCGGTTTCGGTCCGTCCGCAGCGCTCACTTCCCGTTCGTCTCGCGCTCCGCGTCGATGACGTCTTCGAGGGTCTCGGTCCCCACGTCGCTCGCGAGCTTGACTCCGACGAGCGAGACGACGATTCCGACGATGATGAACGCGGCGAGCCGCTCGCCGGCGCTCACGGCGACGCCCATCACCTCGAACGGCTCGAGAACCGCCTCCTGCGCGAGGAAGTAGCCGGCGAACCCCCGGACGACGAGCCCGACGGCGACGATGACGAACGGGAGGTTGAGGTACTGGGTCCGGATCCCCTCGTCGCGGATCAGCTCGTCGAGCAGCCGTCCCACGGCGGCGGTCACGCCGGCGACCGCGAACCACGGCACCGCCGCGTAGGTGAACTCCATGACTTCGACGAGCCGGGGGGCGTCGGCGGCGAGCTCCGAGGCGGACAACACGCCGAAGAACCCGCCGACGAGCGCCAGCCCGCCGGCGACGACGTACGTCACGACCGACACCTGTCCGGCGTACAGCGCCTCCCGGACCCGCTCCGGCATCCCCGCGACGAAGCGGTCGATCGCGAGCCCCTTGTACAACAGCGCCGCGCCCAACAGCCCCGCCACGCCCGCGACCGCCGCCCCGGCGGAGAACCAGTAGAAGAGCGCCGGGAGGAGCAGCAGCGCGACGCCGAACGGGACGAGGACCGTCGAGCGGAGCTGCTCGTCGGCGAGGAACTGCTTGAGCAGGTAGTAGGTCGACTCGATGTCGCGGGCCTGACGGACGACGACGCGGTCGACGGAGTCCACCGGGATGCGCGACTCCACGATCGGCAGCACCTGTTCGTCCTCCGCGGAGTCGACGACCACGATCGCGGCGCGCGGGTCGTATCGGTCGACGAGGTCGTCGAGCTGTGCGGCGATCGACCGATCGGCGCCGATGGCGGTGTCGCTCTCGGCGGAGACGACGGCTACGACCGCGTCCTCGCGCTCGTCGCGGAGGTCGCGGGAGACCCGCAGCGATTCGAGCAGACAGTTGACGCTGGCGTCTTCCGGGTCGCTGAGCCCGGCGTCGGTGACGAGCGACCGGACCGCTTCCCAGCCGGCGACCGGCATCGGGACGTTCGTTGCCCGTCCGATCGCCCCCGAGCGATCGATACAGATGACCAGCGTCGTCACAGTTCGACTCTCTGCCCGCCCGGATAAAAAGCTCCCCGTCGCCGGACGGGAGCGTCCGGCGAAGAGGTGGATCGTCGCCGAGGGGCTCCGTGTCGCGTGTTCGGGTGCGCTCGGCCGCCTACCGCAGCTCGACGTCGACGTCGCCGCCCTCGCTCGCGAACACGCTGGCGACGCCGCTGCCGGCGGCGAACGCGACGCGCTCGGCGCCGAGACCCAGCCGCTCTGCGAGCCCCCGCTCGGGCGTGAACTCGCGGACCGCGGGCTCCGCGCCGAGCAACGATTCGAGCCGCTCTTCGACGTCGTCTTCGGTGCCCAGCTCGTCGACGAGGCCGATATCCAGCGCGTCGGTCCCGAGGTAGACGCGGGCCTCCGTCTCGCGGACCGCCTCGGGATCCATGTCACGGCCCTCGCTGACGGTGTCAACGAACTGCTCGTAGTAGCCGTCGATGATCCCCTGCAGGTACTCGCGCTCGTGGTCTTCGATCTCTCGGAGCGGGACGCCGGCGTCCTTGTACTCGCCTGCGGTGAACTGCTCGTAGCTGATCCCGAGCTTGTCGGCGAGGTCCGCCGCGTTCGGTCGGGAGCCGACGACGCCGATCGAGCCGACGAGGCTCGCGTCGCGCGCCCACAGCTCGTCGCAGCCGCTCGCGATCCAGTAGC
>CAZNOA010000253.1:0-2726 GCA_964574565.1 uncultured Halobellus sp.
ATTTCGTCTTCACGAGCGCGCCGACGTGGGTGTACTACATGTTCATGCTCGCCGGGATACCGGCGTACTTCGGCTTTTTCATCTCGCTGGAAATGGCGAGAGAACAGCAGTAATCGGACGCCGACGATGCTCGACGCCGCGACTCAGTCGTCGAGCGCGTCGGTGGACCCGTCGGACGGCGCGTCCGTTTCCTTCTCGACGACGCCGTCCGTCCACGTGCCGCGGAGGAACCACGCGACGCCAACGACGAAAGAGACGACCGCCGCGGTCGCGTACGCCCACCACAGCCCCACGACCCCCCAGTCGCGTCCGGTGTAGCCGACGTCGACGGCCGGGAGTTCCACGGGGCCGACGCCGAACCCCCCGAGCGTGACGCTCACGGCGCCGAACGCGAGCAGCGCGGCCAGCGGGATCCGCACCGCCCACCGGGAGAGCAGCGACAACACCAGCGCCGCCTTCGTGTGACCGGCGCCCCGAAACGCCCCCTGAATCACCATCAGCCCGCCGAAGAAGGCCCACGAGAGCGCGATCACTCGGAGGAAGACCACCCCCTCGGCGATCGTGGCGGGATCGTCGATGAAGACGCCCATCGCGGTCGCGGGGAACAGCCAGACCGCGCCGCCGGCGACGCCGAGCAGCGCCATCGTGCCGACGGTGGCGACGCGCGTGACGGCGACCGCGCGGTCCGGCGTGTCGGCGCCGAGGTTCTGGCCGACCCCTGTCGCCGTCGCCTGCCCGACGGCGCCCGCGACCGACCACGAGACGGACATCAGCCTGACGCCGATCCCGTACGCGGCGGTCGCGGCCGGGCCGAACCGAGCGACGAGCGCGGCCATGAACACCGCGGCGAACGACCGCGCCCAGCCGTCGAGCGTCGCGGGGTACCCCACGTCGATCAGCTTTCGGAGGATCGCCGGGTTCGGCTTCAGGTCGCCGACGTACAGCTTCACGCCCCAGTCGCCCCGAAGCAGGATCCAGACGCCGACCGCGGTCGCGAACAGCCGCGCGATGAGCGTCGCGATCGCCGCCCCGCGCGTACCGAACGCGGGGACCGGCCCCCAGCCGAGGATGAATATCGGGTCGATAACGATGTTGAGCCCGGCGGAGATCCCGACGAGCCACATCGCCGTCCTCGTGTCGCCAGCGCCCTGCAGCGAGGAGCGGAACGCGAAAAAGAGGAACGTGAGCGGCAGCGTCAGGAAGATGACCTCGATGTACGCGAGCGCCTCGACGAACACCGCGTCGCGCGCGCCGATCCAGTACAGCAGCCAGTGGCGCGTGGCGAAGCCCACGAGCGCGAGCGCGACGGAGACGACGACGGCGAGCAGCACCGTCTGCGCGACGACCTCGTCCGCCCGCCGGTCGTTGCCCGCGCCGACGTGTTGGGAAACGAGCGCGATCGTCGCCGCCGTGAGTCCCATGGCGGTCGAGACGAACAGCCACGAGAGCGGGAACATGAGGGAGACGGCCGCGACGGCCTCGGTGCTCACGCGACCCACCCAGAACATGTCCGCGAGGTTGTAGAGGGTCTGGAGGAGGTTACCGAGGACGAGCGGCCACGCGAGGTCGAACAGCTTCGGGGAGATGGCTCCCGTCGTCATGTCGACCCGGGCGTCTTCGTTTCCCACGAGGCGTTCTACGGCAGTACAACGGGGGAAGCCTCCTAACGGTTCGGAAGCCGGCGGAACAGTCGGGGAGCCGGGGGTCGAACGCCGCTCACCGACCGAGCCGACGGATGTCCGCGACGTCGAGCAGCGACTCGTTCGGATCCAGGGCCGTTCGGTACGCCGCGGTGGCGACGGTGTCGACCGGGAGCGGCCGCGACTCGCCGAGCCGATCGGCGAGCGGCGGAACCGAGTCCACGATACGCAGCCCGGCGTTGACGAGCGGCGAGAAGTGCGGCTGGTCCGTTCCGTACACCGGCCCCGGACGGAGCGTAACGTGGTCGAGGTCGAGGTCGGCGATCGCCGCCTCGGCCCGTCGCTTGGCCGTCAAGTAGGCGTTTCGGACGCCGGGCGGCTTCACGGACGACGAGAGGAAGACGTACGTCTCGACGCCAGCGCGCTCCGCCTCCAGCGCCGTCACGATCGCGCTGTCGCCGTTGACGCGCTCGAACGTGACCCCCTCGGTCGGCGCCTCGGAGATGACGCCGACGGAGTGAACCACCGCGTCGACGCCGTCGAGCCTGTCGCGCCACGCGTCCGGGCGGAAGAGGTCCGCGCTGGTCCACGAGACCCCGTCGGTCCACGGGGCGTCCGTATCGGGTCGCCCGCTGCGGGAGACGCTCCGGACCTCGTGTCCGTCGCGGACGGCGCGCCGACAGACCTCCCGACCGATGAACCCGCTGCCGCCGACGACGAGAAGCCGTACCATGGTCGAGTGTAGACACCGGGGTGTCTTGGCGTTTCTGGCGTGACGGCGGGATGGAAAGACGGGACGGCTGCTGCCCCCCGCCCGAGTCAGCCGAACAGCCGGTAGAACGGGCGCGCGAGGACGAAGTGGTAGTCGTGGTCGGGGGTAAAGCGGCGGAACGCGAGGCTGTTCGTCATCACCGACACGGACGAGGCGGCCATCGCGAACCCGGCGAGCGCGGGATTCAACAGCCCCAGCGAGGCGATCGGGATCAGCGTCGCGTTGTACGCGAACGCCCAGAACAGGTTCTGCTTGACCTTCGCGATGGTGGCCTCCGAGATCCGCAGCGCCTTCAGCACGTCTCGCGGGTCGTC
>CAZNOA010000254.1:0-2723 GCA_964574565.1 uncultured Halobellus sp.
TCGAGGAGGTCATCGAGGGCGGCGGCATGGGCGGTCTCGGCGGCATGATGGGCGGAATGGGCGGCGCCGGCGCCGGCGACATCGAGGACGCCCTCGAAGACGTCGACGTCGACGCCGACGAGATCGTCGACGAGCTCGACGAGGAGTAACCGCCGTTCGCGGTCCCGACCACCAGTCGGTGCAGGCGGTCGACGCCGAACCGATCCCTTTTGAACACCGCTCGACCACCGATAGCCATGGAGATCGAACGCGCCCGGGAAGACGCGATCGTCGCCGCCAGCGCGGGCGGCACGACGATCGCGATCGCGCTGCTGTCTGAGCTCGTCGGCGTCGTCGACGTCGACACCCTTCCGACGCTCGCGCCGCTCGCCGTCTACGCGGCGTACCTCTTCTCGCGGAAGGGCGGCCCCTACGGTGCCCTCGACACCCACCGAAACTGGGCGTTCACAGCGGTGCTGGTCGGCGTCGCCGTTATCGCGGTCTCGGCGGTCCTGTGAGCGGTCGCGCTCTTCGCTACGGAACCCCGTAAGCGGTCGTGTTCCCCGAGTCAATCCCGGATCGCTCAGGCGATGTCCCGGCTCGTGTCCACCGAAACGGTGTCGGTGAGCTTGAGTTTGAGCGGTTCTTCGAGAGCCGCCCCGCCTCTGAACTTCGGAACGACCAGTCGGTTCACGATCTCCGTCCCGGTCACCGTCGTCCGGAGGTCGAAGACGATATCGGCGACCTGCTCGGTGACGACCCGGTTCGAAGCCTCGTCGCCGCTCTTCAGCGCGTGTAACAGGACCAACGCGTCCGCCTCGGCCGCCTGACGCCGGAGGTCGTTGAGGAAGGCGACGTACTCCTCGCGGCCCCGGGTCTCCAACGCGTCGACGGAGTCGACGACGACGGTTCCCCGGTCCGGCGGCTCGGCGGTCAAGCCCAGCAGGTCCTCGAAGGAGCTGTCCGGCTCAATCGCCCGCACCTCCGTCTCTCCGGTCGCCTCTGACCCCTCCGTCTCGAGCGTGAGCGTTTCCTCGACCGCGGCGGCGGACCGCGCCGTCGTCAGGTACCGACAGCCGCGGACCCGGGTGAACCGGTCCAAGATGAGCTCCGACTGGCTCGCGGGGTCGGCTTTCAACACGACGACGCTGCCGCTCGGGAGCCCGCCGCCGAACTCCCTGTCCAGCACCGAGATACCGGTCGGGAGCGTCTCCATACGATCGCTGCCGGCTCCGGAGGTTTGGCTCTGTCGATGCCTCGCGAGCGACGATCGCCCGACTGGGGGTCCGTTCACCGGCATCCCCGGCGCGCGGTCGCGGTCACGCGATCCGCCACCCGTCCGTCGCCGCTCGCTCGACGAGAGAGCCCGCGACCCCGTCGTACGCGGACGCGACCGCAGGCGTCGAGAGCGGCTCCGGCTCGCGCGACGGCACTCGACCCAAGACGGGACACCCGAGCAGGTCCGCCACCGGGTCCGGAGCCGACCGCGTGCGGACGACCACGACGCCGACCGGCCGACAGTCGAGCCGTCTGGCGACCGCGGCCGTCTTCGCCGCGTCGCGCAGCGCGGCCCGTCGGAGCGGCGTCACGAGGAGACACCGCTCGGCGACGCGAAGCGGCGCGACCGCGTCCGGCGAGGCGCCCGCCGGACAGTCGAGGACGACCGGCGCGTCGTCCGGAACGGCGTCACCGAGCGATTTGAGCGCCGATCGCGCGTCGGCCTCACGCGGCCTCTCCGGAGCCGCGAGGAACGTCGGTGCCGACCGGTCCGGACGGATCGGTCCGCCGGTACCGATCGCATCGCGGATCGTCGGTGTCAGCTCTGGATCGACCCGTTCTCCGGTCTCAGCGGCGAGCCGCGCGAGGTTCGGGAGGTCCCAGTCCGCGTCGGCGGCCACCACCGGCGCCCCCCGCCTCGACAACGCCCGAGCGAGACCGACCGTCGTGGTCGTCTTCCCGCTGCCCCCCTTTCCGCCGGCTACGGCTATCACGGGGCGAGTTGCGTCGCTATCCGGTATAAAAAGTGGGCGAACGAGTGACCGGGCGCGGGCACCGGCCGATCGCGGAGACTGAAGCCGCAGGCGACGGTTTTGAAGCCGCGGCCGACGGTTTTGAAGCCGCGGCCGACGGCGTCAGTCCTGACAGCAGCCGCCGGCCTCGCCGCCGAAGTCGACGGCGAGGGGTCCGGAGATCGCTTCGTTCACGGTTTGGAGGGTGTCCGACAGCTCGTCTTGCGCGTCGAGGAACTCGCTCATGACGGGCATCGAGTGGAGCTCGTCCTGTGCGTCCTGAACGCGGTGGAGGTCGGCGTTCGTCGCCTGCCCGCTCTGGCGGGCCTGCATGAACTCCGCGCGGAGCTGTTCGAACTCGTCGATCTGTGCCTGTACCTCCTCGTCGCGCTGGACGGCCTCGCGGGCCGCCTCGAAGCGCTCGTACTCCGGGGTCTGGGCGATCCGCTCGCCGAGCTCACGGCCGAGGTCCTCGATGGACGCCTGTTCGACGCTCATACCCCGATTTCGAGCCGAATCGTTTTTAACCTGCCGGAGTCGGGGATCACACCGCTCCGTTGGCGGCCCTGCCGACAGCGACGACTACGACACCTGGTCTTCGACGAACGCGACGACGTCCGCCAGCTCCGCCTGTCCGACCCCGTGCCCGCCGGGATAGCTGTCGTGTGTGACGTCGGCACCGATCTCGGCGAACCGCTCGGCCGCGGCGGCCGAACGCGACGCCGGAATGACGCG
>CAZNOA010000255.1:0-2714 GCA_964574565.1 uncultured Halobellus sp.
GCGGCCTCGGTCTGCTCGCGCCCGGCGAGCGAGTGTTGCGGCGCTCCCGCCTGCGCGCGAGCGCTCAAGGAGGTCCAAGAGATAATCGAGGACCCGTACGGCGGGCTCGCGAACCCCGCCGGCATCTTCGTGGAGCCGATCCAGGGCGAGGGCGGCGTCATCGTCCCGCCCGAGGGGTTCCTTCGGGGGCTCCGCGAGATCGCCACCGACAACGACATCCCGCTGATCTTCGACGAGATCCAGAGCGGCTTCGGTCGGTCGGGGCGGTGGTGGGCCGGCGAGTGGGACGGCGTCACGCCCGACATCATGACGACCGCGAAGGCGTTGGGCGGCGTCGGCTTCCCGCTCTCGGCGACGATCTACCACGAGGACCTCGACACGTGGGACGCGGGCGGCCACGCCGGCACGTACCGCGGTCACGTGGTCGCGATGCGGGCCGGCTCGAGAGCGATCGAGTACATTCGGGAACACGACCTGCTCGCGCACGCCCGCGACCTCGGAGACCACATCCGTGACCGGCTCCGGACGGTCGCGTCGGGGAACGACCGGCTCGGCGACGTCCGCGGCCGCGGGCTGTTCATCGGCGCGGAGTTCGTCGACGGAGACGGCAACCCCGACGGCGACGCCGTCGACGCGATCCAGCAGTACTGCTTCGAACACGGCGTCCTCGTCTGGACCGCCGGTCGGCACGGAAACGTCCTCCGACTCCTGCCGCCGCTCGTTCTCACCGAGGCGCTCGCCGACACGGCGATGGACGTCATCGCCGACGCGATCGACCACGTCACGACCGAGGCGGCGCTTCAGTAGCGTCTCGGCGTCGCGGTGGTGCGGCGGTCGGCGGCCCGGGAGCCAACGGTTGACGGTCCCCGAGCGCGGGTCGACTGCACGAGTTAAATATCCACGCGTCATACCGGAGGGGAACTGATGTCTCACGACGTGCGGAACCGACTTCCCTCGATCCGGCGCGCGTTTCACAGTCACCCGGAGCCCGGGTGGTGTGAGTTCCGGACGACCGCTCGGATCGCCGAGGAGGCCGACCGGATCGGCGTCGACGAGCTGGTCATCGGCCGCGACGCGTTCTCCTCGCCACACCGGATGGCCGTTCCGTCGACGGAGACGCTCGGACGGTGGCGGGACAGAGCGGTGGGCGCAGGCGTCGCACAACACGTTCTCGAGCGGACCGCGGACGGCCACACGGGCGTGGTCGCCGCGGTCGAGACGGGGCCGGGGCCGACGGTCGGCCTCCGGGTCGACATGGACGGCGTCTCGATCGAGGAGTCGGCGGCGGTCGGGCACCGCCCCGCGGACGAGGGGTTCCGCTCGGAACACGAAGGACACATGCACGCCTGCGGTCACGACGCGCACATCACCGTCGCGCTCGGCGTGCTCGAAGCGGTCAAAGAGAGCGATTTCTCCGGGCGGTTCGTCGTCTTCTTCCAGCCGGCCGAGGAGACCGCGGGCGGCGGGAAGGCGCTCGCCGAGGGCGGGTACGTCGACGACGTCGACTACCTCTTCGGATTCCACGTCGGACTGGGTCGCCCGACGGGGACCGTCGTCGCGAACGCGACCCGCCCGCTCGCGATGGCACACATCAACGCCACGTTCGAGGGCGCGAGCGCCCACGCCGGAAAGGAGCCGAGCGGCGGGACGAACGCGATGCAGGCGATGACGACGGCGGTACAGAACGCCTACGCGATCCCCCGTCACAGCGAGGGGATGACGCGGGTGAACTTCGGTCGCGTCGAGGGCGGGAGCGCGAGCAACGTGATCGCCGAAGAGGTGACGCTCGACGGCGAAGTCCGCGGCGAGACGACGCGGCTGATGGAGTACATGCGGACGGAGCTCGAGCGCGTGTTATACGCCGCCGCGGAGCTCCACGACTGCGGCGTCGTCATCCGGCGGCGCAGCGAGTCGATCCGCGTCGACGGAGACCCGACGCTCGCGGCCCTGATCGAAGACGTCTGTCGGAGCGTGCCCGCGGTCGGGACCGTCGTCCCGGAGGCGTCGCTCGGCGTGAGCGAGGACGTCACGTTTCTGATGGACCGGGTTCATCAGAACGGCGGTCGGTCCGGCTACCTCATCGTTGGGACGGATCACCCCACGAACCACCACACGCCGACGTTCGATATCGACGAGCGGTCACTCGACATCGGCGTCGAGGTGCTGACCGAAGCCGTTAGGAGCGTCGCGTCCCGTCGTCCGTAATCGACGGGTCGACCGCTGGCCACTCCACGACGCGTTGCCCCAAACGTTAATCAGGCGAGCGTTCCGAATTCGACCATGTCACAGGACGAGATTCCCGCTTCGCTGGAAACGGCCGCCGACGCCGACCGTCCGCGCGGTATTCTGACGCCCTCCGACCGCGACTTCCTCCTCGGTCGGAAGACGGATTACACGGAACACTCGAAAAAGCAGAAGCGCAACCGGATCCGTCGCCGGGTCAGAAACGCCGTCCTCGATTTCAGCATCCTCTACGAGTGCTTGGAGGACCGCGACCGAAAGACGGTGTTCGACCCCGACGACGAGAACCGAGACGCCTACACGCGCGGGATCACCGACATGCTCGCCTTCCTCCACCTCGGGACGATGGGTTACGTCACGCCGTTTAAAGACATGCTCTCCGAGGGTGTCTCGAAGTCCGAACAGCGGCTCGCCGGCTCCGACTACCGAATGGTGCAGGTGGAGTTCAACGTCGACCCGGTCGGCCAGATCGA
>CAZNOA010000256.1:0-2711 GCA_964574565.1 uncultured Halobellus sp.
GTCGACGGAGTTGGCGAACGAGAGCCGGAGCCGCCCGGGAGCCGTGTCGCCGAAGCCGTCTCCGGGCGCGAGCACGACGCCGTGTTCGTTCAGCAGGTGCTTCGCGACGTCGATGGCGGGCGCGTCGATCCCGGGGTCGAGAAAGGCGTAGAACGCGCCCTCCGGACGGGGACACGAGAGCCCGTCGATGTCGGCGACGCGGTCGACGACGAGGTCGCGCCGCTCGCGGAACGCGCGGTACATCTCCTCGAACGGCTCCTGTGGACCAGTCAAGGCGGCGATCGCGGCGTGCTGGGCGACGCTCGACGCGCAGGCGGTGGTCGACTCGCGGACCGTCACCACCTCGTCGATCACGTGGCGATCGCCCGCGAGCCAGCCGAGTCGCCAGCCGGTCATGGCGTACGCTTTCGAGCAGGAGCCGACCGTCAACACGTGATCCGGGTGGTCGGTGTACCCGGCGATCCCCTCTGCGGGACCGTCGTAGGTGAGTCCGAGGTACACTTCGTCGGCGATCACGTACGCGTCGTGGTCGGCCGCGGCCGCGACGACCGCTCGGCACTCCTCGCGGTCGAAGACGCGTCCGGTCGGGTTCGAGGGCGTCGTGAGCACGACCGCCGCGGTGTCGTCGCTCATCGCGTCGATCACCCGGTCCGCGTCGAGGGCGAACCCGGTTTCCGCCGGCATGGGCACCTCGCGGAACCGCCCGTCGGCGAGCGTCGCCTGCGTCTCGTAGTTCGGCCACGTCGGCCCCGGAACGAGCAGCTCCTCGCCCGGCGACACCGTCGCGAGGACCGCCAAGTGGAGCGCCTCCATCCCGCCGACGGTGACGACGACCTCGTCGGGGGCGTGGTCGACGCCGTACTCGTCCGCGAGCGTGTCGCTGATGGCCCGCCGGCACGCGGGCAGCCCGGCGTTCGAGGTATAGTGGGTCGCGCCGTCGCGGGCGGCGCTCGCTGCCGCGTCGATCACGTGTTCGGGCGTGTCGAAGTCGGGTTCGCCGACCTCTAACCGAACGAGGTCGCCGTCGTGACGCTGTGCGAGGTCGAACATCACGCGGATTCGTGAGCGCTCCGCGCGTCGAACGCGGTCGGTCGGCGTGGGCATACCCTCTGCACGGCGATCGCGAGTAAAAACCGTCCGGTGCCGGTCAAACACGGGCGGGAGGCGACCCCGCTCCATACGGCCGACTTATATCATGTCGCCGCGCACCGAGACCCCCTCCTGCTCGGCCCGCCGTCGATCGAGCACGTCCGCCGCCTCCCGCGCCGCGTCCTCGTCGGCGCC
The DNA here is from genome assembly GCA_964574565.1 of uncultured Halobellus sp. Classification (GTDB taxonomy): domain Archaea; phylum Halobacteriota; class Halobacteria; order Halobacteriales; family Haloferacaceae; genus Halorubrum. Next base: position 1,285 of record CAZNOA010000256.1, read on the forward strand.
GAGCATCCCGAGCGCGGCGTGAAGCGTCGGCATCGCGAAGGAGGCCGCGCGGAGCCGGTCGAACGCCTCGGGGTCGCGGGCTCCGTCGACCCACAGACAGACGCCGCGCGGGTCGAGCACCTCCTCGTAGGCGTCGCGAGCGAGCGCCCCTTTCAATCGCTGCCGCACGTTGTCCTCGAAGCTGGCGTTACACACTTCGAGGTGGATCGGCTCGCCGTCGTCGATCAGCTCCGCCGCGAGACAGTGTTCGGGCGCAGCGTATCCGTTGTCGCTCGCGCGCACGCGGTTCGGGTTCCCTGTCGCCCACTCGGCGCGGACCGAGGTGCCGACCCCCTTGATCCCGTACTCCGCCTCGAAGTCGGCCGCGGCCGCCGCGTCGCCGCCCATGATCACGTCTTTGGTGACGTAGACGTCGAGCCGCTCGATCGGGTCGAGCCCGAGCGCCACGTCGCCGAACGCCCACACCTCGCGGACGGGCACCGGCATCGTCTCGCGCTCGACGTGATCGACGAGCGTCTCCAAGCGGTCGACTGCCTGCTCGCGGTCCATTACCGACCCGTAGGCGGGTCGCGACCAAACCGGTTACGCTCGGCTCGAGCCCGACGCGGAGTTCAGATCCCCTCGAGCCGCGCCGCCACGTCCTCCCAGTGGCTCCCCTTCCAGAACCAGCGCCCGCAGTCTCGACAGCGCCACGCGGGGCGGGCGTCGGTCGCGTCGTCGTCGGGACTGACCGCTGTCGCGTCGCCAACCGGCCGTCCCACGTCGTCGGGGACGTAGTCGGGAGGGTCGGGCGCGTCCGCTCGGCCGGCTCCGACCCGCTCGACCGGGCCGTTGCAGACGCCGCACCGCGCCGGCTCGGCGGCGAGTTGAACGGGGTAGCCGGCGGCCGCGACCGCGCGGAGCTGGTCGAGCACGTCGCGTGCCCTCAGACAGAGCGCGTCGTCGGCCCGCGACGCGAGTTCGCGGTCCCGCGTGATCAGCGTCCGGTCCTCCCTTACCGACAGCGACAGGAGCCGGTCGTCGTCCTCGATCCCGCGGTCGAGCGCGTACGCGGCGTCGTAGCCGCACATCCGGAGATACGTCGCGAGCTTGCCACACATGACGTCGAGGAGGACTCGCGGCGGCGTGGCGGAAGACGGAGATGCGGGCGGCGACTCCGAGTCGAGGTCGGGACTGGGACCGGAATCGGAATCGCGGTCCGACATCTACGCTAAGAACGCCCGGATCTCCTCGACCGGCCGGGCGTTGAGCACGTCGGTCGCCTCGGCCCACCCGCGTCGGGCGGTGTGAACGCCGTACCGGGCGTAATCCAGCTCGCGAGGAGAGTGCGCGTCGGTGTTGACGGCAACGCTCGCGTCCGCCTCGATCGCGGCCCTGACGAAGTCGCCGTCGGCGTCGAGCCGCGCCGGGTTCGCGTTCACCTCGAT
>CAZNOA010000257.1:0-2711 GCA_964574565.1 uncultured Halobellus sp.
AGCGCTTCGACGTGGTGGGGATCCACGCGCACGCCGGCTCCGGCATCGACCCGGACCAGCTGGACAGCCACCGCGAGCTGGTCGCTCGGATGGGGGAGCTGGCGCGGGCGTTGGCGACCCCGGACGTCGACGGCGTCGCCCGCGTCGAACTCGACTACGTCGACGTCGGCGGCGGGTTCGGCGTCCCGTACGCGGAGGACGAACCGCCCCTCGATCTGTCGGCGGTCGCCGAGGCGACCCGGGAGGCGGTCGCGCCGCTTCCCGACGGCGTCGACCTCGCTATCGAGCCCGGGCGCTACGTCGTCGCGGACGCCGGCGTCCTCCTGACGCGGGTGAACACCGTGAAGCCGACGCCGGACGAGCGGGTGGTCGGCGTCGACGCCGGGATGACCGACCTGTTGCGCCCGGCGATGTACGACGCGTACCACCCGATCCGGAACCTCGGCGGGGCCGACGGGGCACCGACCCCGGAGACCCGCTCGGCAACCCCTGTCACAGTCGCCGGACCTATCTGTGAGACCGGCGATACGCTCTGTAGGAACCGCGCGCTCGCCGACCCGATGCGGGGGGACCTCCTCGCGGTCGGGATCGCGGGCGCGTACGGATACGAGATGGCGAACCAATACAACTCACGACCGCGGCCCGCTGAGGTCGCGCTCGACGACGGAGGGGCGACGGTCGTTCGACGGCGAGAGACCCTCGCCGACCTGACGGCGGTCGAACGGGAGGGCCGACGATGAGCGTCCACGGCGTCCCGTTCGAAAAGTATCACGGCACGGGGAACGACTTCCTCGTCGTCGACGCCGACGACCGGAGCGTGCGCGACCGCGCGGCGTTCGCGCGAGCCCACTGTGACCGCGAGACCGGAGCAACCGGTCCCGACGGGGATCCGGAGAGACGCGGGGCGGACGGGGTCCTCTTTTTGAGTATCAACCAGCGCTTCGACCCGACTCGCGTGGTGATGACGCTCGTTCAGCCGGACGGCTCGACCGCGACGATGTGCGGCAACGGCGCGCGGGTCGTGGCGCAGTGGGCTCACGAACGCACGGGCGACCGCGAGTTCATGATCGACACGCAGGCGGGCACTCGGCGCGCGTCCGTGAGCGCCGACGCGACCGCGGCGACCATCGAGATGGGTGAGCCGACGTTCGACCCGAGGCGGGTCCCGCTCGCTCGCGACGAACCCCTGATCGACGAGCCGGTGGCGGGGCTCACCGTCACCGCCGTCAACACCGGAGTCCCGCACGCGGTGGCGTTCGTCGACGACGCCGCCGCGGTCGGTCTCGAATCGGTCGCTCCGCCGGTTCGGCACGCGGAGGTATTTCCGGAGGGCGCGAACGTGAACCTCGCTACCGTCGTCGACGACGGGAGCGGCGACGGCCCCGCGACGGTCGATCAGCGGACCTTCGAACGCGGCGTCGAGGGAGAGACGCGGTCGTGCGGCACCGGCGCGGTGGCGATCGTCGCCGCGGCACGCCGACTCGGGCTGATCGAGGGCGAATCCGCCGTGAGTCGTCCGCCGGGCGGCGAACTCGATATCACCGTTCCGGACGCGGGACACGCGACCCTGACCGGCCCGGTCTCCCACGAGTTCAGCGGCACGCTGGCGGCCGAGCCGCGATGAGCCGAGAGCGGAACGACGACGCGGAGCCGGCGGATTCGGCGGCGCTGACACCGTTCGATCCGATATCGTTTCTCGAAGCCGCGGTGCGAACGCCCTCTCACGAGTCGGTCGACGAGATGCGCGAACTCGTCGTCGACGCGCTCGGCCGGTTCGGGATCGACAGCGAGGTCGTCGCCGGCGGCTGTGTCGTCGCCGGAAAGGCGTCGGCCGCCCCCGACGCCGGCCCGCATCTCGTGTTGAACACCCACCTCGACACGGTGACGCCGCACGTCTCGTTCGAACGCGGGACCGGTGACGACGGTAGCGACGTCGTCCGCGGTCGCGGCGCCTGTGACGCGAAGGGACCGCTCGCGGCGCTGCTGTCGGGGTTCGTCGCCGCGGAGCCGCAGCGGGGACGCCTCACGCTCGCGCTCACGCCGGACGAGGAGGCGCTGTCGCTCGGCGCGGCGGCGCTGACCGGGTTGTCGCCGGGCGCCGAAGACCGCCTCGACGGCGACCTGTTTCTGGTCGGCGAGCCGACCGGGCTCGACGCGTGCACCGCGGCGAAGGGGCGGTTTCAGGGGACCGTCGAGCTGTCGGGCGTCGCCGCTCACGCCGCGGAGTTCGCCGGAGCGAACGCGGTCGCAGCCGCGGAGGACGCGCTCGCCGCGATCCGGACGTTCGACGACGACGCGACGGACCACTCACAGCTCGGTCCGCCGAAGCTCACCCCGACCGTCATCGAGGGCGGTGACGCGACGAATCAGGTCCCCGCGGACTGCGCGATCACGGTGGACCGGCGGAGCGTGCCGCCGGAGACGGCCGAGGGGTTCCGGTCTGCGCTCGCGGACGCGGTCCGGACGGCGACGCCGGACGACGTCGGCGTCGAGGTGGCGCTGACCGACCGGGAGTCACCGTTCTTCGAGGCGTTCTCGACCGACCCGGACCACGAACTCGTCGACGCGGTGACGAGCGCCGCGCGGGCGGCCGGCGAGTCCGTCGGGCTTCCGACCGGTCGCGGCGGCTCGGCGCGACCCTTCGGCGCGGCGACGGAGGCGTCGTACTTCGCGCCGGCGCCGACGGTGGTGTTCGGCCCCGGCGACCTCGC
>CAZNOA010000258.1:0-2707 GCA_964574565.1 uncultured Halobellus sp.
CGCCGAACGAGTGAACGCAACGAAGCGCCGAACGAGTGAACGCAACGAAGCGCCGAACGACACGCTCACCGATCGGGTGAGCGTTCGGCCCTCCCGAGCCCGGACGGACCGCTCGGATCGACTGACCGGCGGTCGAAACCGACCGCGGCGACGCCGGCCCGAAGAGGTATTTTAATATACCGCGCGAAGAGACGAAATGTGTGAGCGAATACGTCGTCGCTCCGAGCATCCATGAGTGAGCAACCGCCGCTGGTCCTCGTGGTCGAGGACGAGCCCGACCTGGCCGACCTGTACGCCGCGTGGCTCGGCGACGAGTATCGCGTCCTGACCGCGTACGGCGGCCAGGAGGCGCTCGACGCGCTCGATTCGGCCGACGAGGAAGTCAACGCGATTCTGCTCGACAGGCGGATGCCCGGGCTCTCCGGCGACGAGGTGCTCGCGGCGGTCCGCGAGCGCGGCATCGACTGCCGCGTCGCGATGGTCACCGCGGTCGAGCCCGACTTCGATATTCTGAAGATGGGGTTCGACGACTACCTCGTCAAACCCGTCAGCAGCGACACGCTCCGCGAGACGGTCGAAGGGCTGCTCCAGCGGAGCGAGTACGACGACGAGATGCAGGAGCTGTTCTCGTTGACCTCGAAAAAAGCGATGCTGGAGGCCGAAAAGAGCGCGACCGAACTCGACGACAACGCGGAGTACCAGCGACTCACCGACCGCATCCGCGAGCTCCGATCGAAGGCGGACGAGTCGCTGTCGGCGGTCGCCGAGGACGACGACTTCGAGAAGCTGTTCCAGGAGTTCGACACCGAGGAGTGACCGGGGGTCCCGGGGAGTGACCGTCGGCGAGCGACGCCGTACGCGAAGCAGCAGTCGACCGCAGAGCCGACGCCGATCGCCACAACGGCTCCCGTGCCGCCGACTTTTTAAGTACGATCCCGTCGAAAGGTCGTTCGAATGCGTGTCTCGGATCTCCCGGTGTCGGAGTCGTTCGTCGAGCACTTCGTCGAACGGGGGATCCGGGAGCTGTACCCGCCGCAGGCGGCCGCCGTCGACGCGGGCGTCTGTGCGGGCGAGAACGTCGTGGCCGCGATCCCGACCGCCTCGGGCAAGACGTTCATCGCCGAACTGGGGCTGTTGACCGCGGACGGCCCCGGGCTCTACGTCTGCCCGCTTCGGGCGCTCGCCCGCGAGAAGTACGAGACGTTCGCCGCGCTCCCGGGCATCGACGTCGGCATCTCCACCGGCGACTTCGACGCCGCCGGCGAGGAGCTCGCGGGCAACGACGTGGTCGTCGCCACCAGCGAGAAGGTCGACTCGGCGATCCGGAACGGCGCGTCGTGGGTCGACGAGCTGGCCTGCGTCGTCGTCGACGAGGTGCATCTCCTCGGCGCGGAGCGCCGCGGGCCGACACTGGAGGTGACGCTCGCGACGCTTCGGCGCCGGAATCCCTCCGTTCAGGTCGTCGCGCTCTCGGCCACGGTCGACAACCCGGAAGCGATCGCCGAGTGGCTCGACGCGACGCTCGTCGAGTCGGAGTGGCGGCCCGTCGACCTCAGGACCGGCGTCGCCGTCGGCGGGAGCGTCGCGTTCGACGACGGCACGTCGATCGAGGTCGCCGTCGGGGACGGATTCGCCGACGGTCAACCACTTGACGGCCAACCACCTGACGGCGAACCCACCGACGGCGAACCCCCCGACGACACCGACGTCACCGCCGCGCTCGTCGCTGACACCGTCGCCGACGGCGGGCAGTGTCTCGCGTTCGTCCGATCGCGGACCGAGGCCGTCGCGTTGGCCGAGCGGCTCGCGGAAGACGACCTCGCCGAGCGAATGGGCATCCAGTCGGCCGCGACCGCGGCCGCCGACGAGGTCGCCGACGTCGACGGGACGCTCACCGGCAGACAGCTCGCTGCGTGTCTCCGCTCGGGCGTCGCCTTCCATCACGCCGGGCTTCGGTCGGGTCACCGGGCCGCGGTCGAATCGGCGTTCCGCGAGCGATCGGTGGCGTGTATCTGCGCCACGCCGACGCTCGCAGCCGGAATCAACGTTCCGGCGAGGCGGGTCGTCGTCCGCGACCAGCGGCGGTACGCCGGCTCGGCGATGGAGTGGCTGCCGACCCTCGAAGTCCACCAGATGTGCGGTCGGGCGGGTCGTCCGGGGCTCGACCCGCACGGCGAGGCCGTGCTCGTCGGCGACGAGGAGGACAGAGCGGAGCTCGTCGAGCGCTACGTCGAGGGGACGCCCGAGGCCGTCGAGTCGAAGCTGGCCGACCCCGCGTCGCTGCGGACGCACGTGCTCTCGGCGATCGCGACCGACTTCGCGGAGACGGAACACGAGATCCTCGACGTGTTCGAGGGCACCTTCTACGCCCGGGCGGCCGGGGCCGGCGGACTGGCCGACGCCGTCGCGGTCGCGGTCGACGACCTCGTCGCGGCGGGAATGGTCCGTCGAGTGACCGGGGACGTCGCGGAGTACCGGCTGGTCGCCACTCCCGTCGGCGAGACGACCTCGAAGCAGTACGTCAGACCGGAGACCGGCGAGCGGATCGTCTCGGGGCTGCGCACCGCGGCGGAGATGGCGGCGACGACGCTCACCGCCTTCGAGGTCATCTGTGACACGCCAGACATGCAAGACACCTACCTCGGCAACGAAGAGCGCGCGTCGGTGTACCGCTTCGCGCGGGCCAACGCCGGACAGCTGACGACGG
>CAZNOA010000259.1:0-2688 GCA_964574565.1 uncultured Halobellus sp.
TACGGCGCGCCGGCGTACTGCGGCTCGTTCGTCGGGATGGCCACGCCGGCCGGCGGCGCCGACCTCGCCGCGGTCACCGCCGCCGGGCTCGTCGCCGCCGTCGTCTTCGTCGCGGCCAAGCGGGCGTTCAACGGCTTCGGGGGGAAGCTCGGCACGACCGCGTTCGTCGGCTGTCTCGCAGTCGCCGCCGTCGGCGGCCTCTCGCCGGGCGCGGGGTCGGTTCCGGAGCCGTCGGTCGCCGCGGCCCTCGTGGTCGCCGCCGCGGTCGCCGCCGTCGCGACGTTCGTCGTGAGCGTTCGGCTGGACCACGGCCCCGTCGTCGGGTCGGCGGTCGTCGGGATCGTCGCCGGCGTCGTCTGCCCGCCGCTGTTCGCCGCCGGCGACGCGATAGCCGCCGTCGCGTTCTGCGCGTCGTTCGCGGGGATGGCCACGCCCGAGCGGATCCCGGGATCCGGCGCGATGCTGTTCGCCGGCGCGGTCTCGGGGGTGGTGTTCGTCGGCGCGGCGCCATTCTTCGTCGGCTTCGGCGGCAAGCTGGGAACGATCGCCTTCGTCGCCTGCGTCGTCACGGCCGGGATTCACTCGCTCGGTCGCGCGATCGCTCCCGTGGGTAGCGGCGCGACGTCCGGGTGAGACGGGACCGTCGCCGCCCGCTCCGACCGGTTGTTAAACACCCCCGCTACGCTGGCCTCATCGGGAGGGTGGTCGCGGCTCAACCGCCGCACATGACCGGACCAGACGACGCGCCGGAGCGAAGGTTCGAGGCGGAACAGACGATTTGCCCGTTTTGCGGCGTCGGCTGTGCGATCGAGTACGCCGGCAACGAGAGCGCGACCGGAGCGAAAGGCTCCGTGAACGCGCGCGGCGAGATCTGTCCGAAGGGGGCGGCCGCCTTCGACGTGGTCGCTCACGAGGACCGGCTGACGGAGCCGCTCGTCCGGCACAACGGGCGCTTCGTCACCGCACCGTGGGAGGAGGCGTTGGACCGCGTCGCAGACGGGATCGGCCGCGTGGTCGACGAGCACGGCCCGGACGCGGTGCAGTTCTTCGCCTCCTCGAACTGCACGAACGAGGAGAACTACGTCCTCCAGAAGCTCGCGCGAACGCTCGGCACGAACAACGTCGACAACTGCGCTCGCCTCTGTCACTCCTCGACGGTCGCGGCGATGAGCGAGCGACTCGGGGCCGGCGCGATGACGAACACCCTCGACGACCTCGGCGAGACGGACTGTCTGTTCGTCAACGGCGCGAACCCGGCGGAGCAACACCCGGTCGCGTTCCGGTCGTATCTCCTCCCGGCGATCCGCGACGGCGCGACGCTGATTCACGTCGATCCCCGGGAGAACGACACGACGGAGGCCGCGGACATCCACCTCCCACTCCAGCCCGGCACCGACATCGAGTTGCTGAACGCGCTCGCCGCCGTGCTCGTCGCGGAGGACCTCGTCGACGACGCGTTCCTCGCCGAGCGAACCACCGGCTTCGATCAGCTGCGCGAGCACCTCGCAGATGTCGACGTCGACGCGTACGCCGAGCGAGCGGGCGTGGCTCCCGAAGCGATCCGCGAGGCGGCCCGCGCGTACGGCGAGGCCGACCGCGCCGCGATCATCACCGGGATGGGGACCAGCCAGCACCGCTGTGGCACCGACAACGTCCACGCGCTGCTCAACCTCGCGCTGTTGACCGGGAACGTGGGGCGACCGGGAACCGGCGTGAATCCGCTTCGCGGGCAGAACAACGTGCAGGGCGCGTCAGACGTTGGCGGGCTGCCGGGCGTGCTCCCGGGATACGAGTCCGTCACCGACCCGGCGGCCCGTGAGCGCGTCGCCGCGGAGTGGGGGGTCGAACCACCCGCCGAGCCGGGGCTCACCGAGGTGGAGGCGACACACCGGTTCGGCGACGACGTGCGGGCCGCCGTCGTCTTCGGCGAGAACCCCGCGGTCACCGAGCCGAACGCGTCCGCGGTCGCCTCCGCGTTCGACGAGCTCGACTTCTGTGTCGCGATCGACCTGTTCGAGACGGAGACCGCGGCCCACGCCGACGTGGTGTTACCGGGGAGCGCGTGGGCAGAGAAGTCGGGCACGGTGACGAACACGGACCGCCGGGTGATGCGGATGCGCCCCAACGCCGACCTGCCGGGGAACGCCCGCCGCGACCTCGAGATCCTGACCGCGCTCGGTCGCCGGCTCACCGAGCGGCCGGCGGAGTTCGCGTACGACGGCCCGCGCGAGGTGTTCGACGAGCTCACGCGGGTGGCACCCATCTACGAGGGAATGAGCTACGACGGTATCGGCGACGGCTATCAGCGCTGGCCGTTCGCGGCCGACGACGGCACCGGAACCGACGTGTTACACGCGGAGACGTTCGCGAACGGCGAGCGGACCGCGCCGCTCTCCGTCGTCGACCCCGTGCCGCCCGCCGACGAGTTGGAGCGCGGCGAGCTCACGCTGACGACCGGGCGCGTGCTCCAGCATTTCAACAGCGGGGCGCTGAGCCGTCGCTCCGACCGGCTGATGGCCATGCGAGGCGAAGAGTCGCTGCAGATCCACCCGGACGACGCCGCGGAGCGGGGTATCGAGGACGGCGACGTCGTCCGGGTCTCGAACGAGCGCGGCGCGGTGACCGTCGCCGCCGACGTGACGGCCGCGGTGCCGCGCGGCGTGACGTTCTGTACGTTCCACTACGCCG
>CAZNOA010000260.1:0-2683 GCA_964574565.1 uncultured Halobellus sp.
AGAAGACCTGCGCGCGCGGCACCGTCGCCGACTCGGCCATCAGCTCGTCGGTCTCCGCGGAGAGGCCGAGCTCGACGGTGTCGTCGTACAACACCGGGTCGGGCGCCGCGTCGGCGGGGTCCGAGAGGAAGGCGCCCGCGGTCGCGATACCGACGACGACCGCGACGAACGCAAGCCCCAGCAGAACCGGGCGTGCGTGGTCGTCGTACGGGTCGAAAACTGCCACGCGTAGAGGGATGATCCACCGCGGTATAGCCGATCTGGTTCGTTTCTCGAACGTCCTGCTGAACCCGTTCCAAGGGTCTAAACGCAGACGCGCCGAACGAGAGACGATGCCTGATCTCGAACGAACGACGGTGTCGCGTCGGGAGCTGACGACCGGTCTCGCTGGCGGCGTCACGGTCGCGCTCGCCGGCTGTCTCGACGGCGATGCGGGCGACACCGGGGACGTCTCACCGCACGATCTCGACGGCGAGCGCGCCTGTGATCAGTGTGGGATGATCGTGGAGGATCATCCCGGCCCGGTCGGGCAGATCCGCTTCGCTGACGACGAACCGGAGGGCGGTCGTCCCGGACAGTTCTGCAGCAGCACCTGCACCTACACGTATCGGTTCGACGCCGAGGACGACGGACGCGACCCGATCGCGACGTTTCTCACGGATTACTCGCTCGTCGAACAGGACGTGTTCGAGGCGGGATCCGACACGATGTTCTCCTCGCACGTCGAACGCGAGGCGTTCTCGCCGACGACCGAACTCACCGTCGTCGCACGCAGCGGGGTCGCGGGCGCGATGGGGCCGGAGCTGATCCCCTTTAGCGACGCCGACGACGTCGAGGCCTTCGTCGAGACGTACGGCGGCGAACCGCGCGACGCCGAAGACGTGGATCGGGGAACGCTCGAGGCGCTGTGAATCCCCCGACCGCGGGCTCGATCCGCGGTCGCCCGCCGCAACCCCCCATTCAGCCGTACGTCGCTTCGAGATACGCGACGATGTCGTCGCTCTCGGCCATTCCCTCGACGTCGTGTTCCGGGTCGACGAGGACTGGAACGCCCGCCTGTCCGCTCACGGATTTCACCTCGAAGCGCAGAAAGCGGACGGGGAGAACGGTGTGGCGTTCGTACTCGAGGTCGAGTTCATCGAGCTTCGCCTCGACGGTCGCGCAGTACGGACAGCCGGGGAGCCGGTAGAGTTCCAGCATCGATCGCCCGATCAGAGGCCGCGGTCTGTGATATAACGACGCGTCTCGGTGCGGAAGTCCGACGGGACCCTCGTTAGACGGGCGTCGGGACAACGCGTCCGAGACGAGAGTACGTGACTCTCAGAAAACATTATGAACGATTATGTAGAATCTGCACGTATGGTGGGAGCCAACAGCAACCGTGGGAGAACGGAGGTGATTCGAGTCACTGACGAGGAGACCCTCGAACGCGTCGTCGACTCGCCCGGGACCGTGCTCGTCGAGTTCAGCGCGGACTGGTCCAAGCAGTGTGAGGCCGTCACGAAGCCGATCCGAGAGCGCGCGCGAGCGGCGAACTGCACCGTAGCGGTCGTCGACGTGGAGCGGCGTCCCGACATCGCGTGTCGCTTCGATATCGACGCGCTTCCAACGGTCATCCGCGTCGACAACGGGCGGGTCGTGGACCGATCGACCGGCACGTCCGATATCGAGGTCGAGTGACCGGACCGTCGCTTACCTACGATACTACACGGAGGCACCTGACGAGCTACGCGATCGCGACGGTAGATCGTGGAGGTCATGAATCGACAGGAATCGGGATTATACACTCGACGTAGTCTCTGTTGGAGAGTTTTGCGACATCACAGTTGTCAATTGGATCGCTTCTGTCTGTTGAATAGATCTGAGAACTCTCAGAATGCGCGTCTTCCTCAAATACACTATTTAATTCGCCCAATTCAGTGTCTTCAATATCTTCTATGTATTCGACCTCTACGTTTATCTGATCACTCTCTGCAGGATTGTTATATTGACTTTCATCAAGTAGGACATTAATTTTTCCATCGTTGAGACTGTATTCACATGATGAAAAATCGTAGGCTCCAGACATATCCTCCAATCCATCTTCCCCTTCCGTACCTGCATCCGCATCGTTAGCATCGGTTTCTTCATCACCGTTGTTTCCGATACAGCCAGCGAAACCAATGATGTGGCACGGCCACACCCAGCAAGGAACGTTCGACGCTTTACATCCCTTCTTCCTCAGCAAAATAACAAATATCTTGACCAAGATAAAACCGCTCTTTGTTCTATTCCGTTCTCGTTCAGGTCGTATCTGTAGTGAGTGAACTGTTCACCGCTTCCGGCGTGAAAGAAATGAGGTCGGGGATGCTGCATTCATCCTCCACATTCAGCACGACAACGGAAACATATCACCGATGGGGGATTTCAACAGAACCTGATCTCCACATTACCACGACCCGGAAACACGATACACAGATCGCACCATCGCTCATCGACCGCAACACATCTGAAATCGAAGTTCTGCTTGGAAATAAGGGATACGACGATCAGCAGATTCGAGGGATGGGTCGCGAAAATTCGATTCGTCCGCTGATCAAACACCGTGAGTTCTCATCACTGCAGAAAGCATGGAACGCTCGGTTGGATACTGGACTCTACGGCCGACGGAGCCAAAACGAAACGGTCAACTCCCGCCTCAAGC
>CAZNOA010000261.1:0-2678 GCA_964574565.1 uncultured Halobellus sp.
TCGCCATCGAGGTGATCCAGTCGTTCACGCTGATCCACGACGACATCATGGACGAGGACACGCTGCGGCGCGGCGTCCCCGCGGTCCACGAGGAGTACGACACCTCGACGGCGATCCTCGCGGGCGACACGCTCTACTCGAAGGCGTTCGAGTTCATGACGGAGACGGGCGCCGACCCGACGAACGGGTTGGAGGCGATGCGGCTGCTCGCGACGACGTGTACGGAGATCTGCGAGGGGCAGGCGCTCGACGTCGCCTTCGAGTCCAGAGACGACATCCTTCCCGAGGAGTACCTCGAGATGGTCGAGCTGAAAACCGCCGTGCTGTACGGCGCGTCGGCCGCGACCCCGGCCGTCCTGCTCGGCGCGGACGACGACGTCGTCGACGCGCTGTACCAGTACGGGATCGATTCCGGACGGGCGTTCCAGATCCAAGACGACGTGCTCGATCTGACCGTCCCGTCCGACGAGCTCGGCAAACAGCGCGGCTCCGACCTCGTGGAAGGGAAGGAGACGCTGATCACCCTCCACGCCAGACAGGAGGGCGTCGACGTCGACGGGCTCGTCGACGCCGAGACGCCCGCCGACGCGACGGAGGCGGCGATCGACGACGCGGTGGCCAGGCTGGAGGAAGTCGGCTCCATCGCGTACGCGAGAGAGACCGCCGAGGAACTCACGAGCCGGTCGAAAGAGCACCTCCGAACGCTGCCCGAGAGCGGCTCGCGGGAGCTGCTCGAAGACCTCGCGGACTACCTGATCGTCCGCGGCTACTGAGCCGGTCGAAACGGACACCGCTTTATCCTCGGCGGCTCTCGAACCGAGCGTGTCTGGGTACCGAAACGCCGGCCTGTTCCTCCTGCTCTCGCTGCTCTGGGGCGGATCCTTCATCGCCATCGAGATCGGGCTCGACTACTACCCGCCGCTTCTGTACGCCGCCTACCGGTTCGACCTGGCGGCGCTGGTGCTCGTCTCGTACGTCTTACTCACCGAGCGGGGGCCGTTCCCGCGGACCCGCGGCGACGTCGCGGCGATCGCGTTCAGCGGCGGGCTCTCCGTCGCGGTCAACAACGGCCTGCTGTTCGTCGGCCAGCAGTACACCACGAGCGGGATCGCCTCGATCGTCTACAGCTTGGTCCCGATCGCGACCGCGGCGGTCGCGGCCCTGTGGGTCGGCGGCTCCGACCTCGACGCCCGGGGCGCGGTCGGCGTCGTGCTGGCCTTCGTCGGCGTCGGGCTCGTCGCGCAGCCGGACCCCGCCAACCTCGCGGGCGGCGTCACGATCGGCGTCGGGCTCATCTCGATCGGCGTGATCGCCGTCGCGGTCGGCAGCGTCGGCCTCCGAACCGTGGAGACGAGCTTCTCCAGCATCGCGCTCACCGGCTGGGCGATGCTGTTCGGGGGGCTCCTGATCCACGGGTTCAGCGTCGGGATCGGCGAAACGCAACAGCTCCCGTCGACGGAGCTGCCCGCGCTCGTCTCGCTGCTGTTCCTCGGCGTGTTGGCATCGGCCGTGGCGTACACCATCTACTTCACGCTACTCGACCGGCTGGGGGCGTTCGAGATCAACCTGGTCTCGTACGTCGTTCCGGTGGTGGCGACGGTCACGGGGGCGCTCCTGCTCGCGGAGCCGGTGACGGCGTTCACGATCACCGGGTTCGTCGTCATCGTCGTCGGGTTCGGACTGCTGAAACGGCACGCGATAGCCACCGAGGTGCCGAAGCTTCTGGCTCGGGTCGGCGGGCTCTTTTGATGTCGAACAGGCGGATCGGCGGGCTGTTTTCAATTCCGAACGGGCGGGGCGTCGGAAATCGAGGCTCAGTCGTCCAGCGACTCGATGTCCTCGATGATCGCAGCCGCGTGGTCCTCCGGCGAAACGCCCTCGTACGCGAGGACGACCGTCCCGTCCGCGTCGACGACGTACGTGTTCCGGAACACCCCGTCGAAGGTGTTACCGAACATCTGCTTTTCGCCGTACGAGTCGTAGGCGCCGGCGACCTCACCGTCGGGGTCCGACAGGAGCGTGAACGGGAGGTCGTATTTCTCTGCGAACGGCTCGAGGTCCGCGACGGGATCGTCGCTGATACCGACGACCGCCACGTCGGCCGTCTCGAAGGCGTCCCACTCGTCGCGGAACCCGCAGGCTTCGGCGGTACACCCCGGCGTGTCGGCGCGCGGGTAGAAGTAGACGACGGTGTACCGCGCGGCGGACGGATCGACGGTGACCCTTTCGCCGCGCTGGTCGTCGAGCGTGATCGGCGGTGCGGCATCGCCCGGTTCGAGCATACCGACAGTGACGACAGCATCGTCTTAGTCGGTTTGGTTCGGAACCGCAAACCGCTTCGGTTCCTTTTTATCAGGACCAGACTTCCCTCTCGGTACCGATGGAGTGGCAGCCGACCCCGTACACGGTTCCGCTGCTCGTGGCGGCGGTCGCGTCGCTCGCGCTGTCTCTGTACGCGTTTCGCAATCGCTCGCGCGGCGACACACGTCTCATCCGTAGCTTCGTCGGAGTCGCCGCCGGGAGCGGAATCTGGTCGCTGGCGTACGCCACGCAGCTGTCTGCGACGACCCTCGACTGGACGCTCTTCTGGAACCGGTTCGTCTGGCTCGGCGTCGGGCTGCTCGCGGTCGCGTGGCCCGCGTTCGTGCTGTCGTACGTCGACCGGACCGCGTGGCTCC
>CAZNOA010000262.1:0-2673 GCA_964574565.1 uncultured Halobellus sp.
ATACCGTCAGACCGACGGAGCCGTCGCGCGTCGGCGAAACGCAAGGACGAAACCCTCGGATCCCGAACTCGCAGTCGAATGTCTCCCCGGGAGTACCGCGGCGTCGCCTTCGTCGTCGGCCTCTTCGTCGTCGTCCAGCTCGGTGCGTTGGCGCTGGTTCCCGAGTTCGCCGAGAGCGGCTACCAAGCGGTCGAGAACCCCGACAACCCGACGAACAGCCTGTTGTACATCGCCGCGATCATCGTGATGACGGCGCTGATGCTCGCGGCGTTCAGGTACAACTTCGATCAGGCGATTCGGCTGCTGATAGTCGGCGTCTCCGCGTGGCTCTCGTGGTACGTCTTCTCCGCGCTGGTGTCGCCGTTGGCGGCCGCGGTGCCGGCGACCGCCGTCGGCGTCGCGCTCCTCGTGTACCCCGAGTGGTACGTGATCGACACGGCCGGGGTGTTGATGGGCGCCGGTGCCGCGGGGCTGTTCGGGATCTCGTTCGGGCTGTTGCCCGCGTTGATCCTGCTCGCGTTCCTGGCCGTTTACGACGCGATCTCGGTGTACGGCACCGAACACATGCTGTCGCTCGCGGAGGGCGTGATGGATCTGAACATCCCCGTCGTGCTCGTCATCCCGCTGTCGCTGTCGTTCACCCTTCTCGACGCCGACGAGTCGACGGGAGCGAAAAACGGGACCGCCGAGGCGGAATCCGACGGGGAGGAAGCGGTGGGAGCCGAGAGGGAATCCGCTGTGGAGGGGGAAGAGAGAAGTGAGGCGGAACCCGACGGGGACTCCGACATAAGCGAACCGACCGACATCGAGGACCGCGACGCGTTCTTCATCGGGCTCGGCGACGCCGTGATCCCGGCGGTGTTGGTCGCAAGCGCCGCGCGGTTCTCCCCGGCGGATCCGCTCTCGGTTCCGTTCTTCGTGGTCAACCTCCCCGCGGTGTTGGCGATGGTCGGAAGCCTCGTGGGGCTCGTCGTGCTGATGCGCTGGGTGATAAAAGGGCGACCCCACGCCGGACTCCCGCTGTTGAACGGCGGTGCGATCGGCGGCTATCTGCTCGGCTCGGTCCTCGCGGGCGTCTCGCTCGTCGAGGCGACGGGGCTCGGAGCCGTCTTCTGACTGAGCCGTCGCGTTCTCTCGCGACGCCGAGGACTGCGTCTCACAGCAGAGACGACGCCGAGAACGCGAAACAGTAATGAACTTTTATTATGAATTAGACCAACGGATCCGTTGTCGATGGTGACCACGGTCGAGAGGAACGAGTGTCAGACGGTCAGGCGTGTCGAACGTATTACGACAATTGTCGTTATATGGTTCGACAATTATTATAAACGAGCGGCCACAACGGGGAGATAACGGTATGTCGAGACCAGCCGTCGTCGTCGGGACGATCGGATCGGACGCACACGTGATCGGGATCACGCTGCTCGAGCACGCGCTCGAAGAGGCCGGGTTCGAGGTTCGCAACCTCGGAGCACAGACGCCCGCGGCGGAGTTCGCGTCGGCCGCCGCCGAGGTGGACGCGAACGCCGTCCTCGTATCCTCGCTGTACGGGCACGCGGAGCAGGACTGCAAGGGGCTTCACGAGACGCTCCGCGAGGCCGGGGTCGAACCGGTCACCTACATCGGCGGCAACCTCGCGGTAGGACAGACGGATTTCGAGGCCGTCCGGAAGCGATTCCGCGAGATGGGCTTCGACCGCGTGTTCGAAGCGGACACCGACATCGACGGCGTCATCGACGTGCTTCGGGCGGAGTTCGGCGTCGGCGAGCAGGTCAGCCGGTCGGTCGCGAGGGCCAGATCGTAGATGGTCACGGACGAGAAACTCACCGAAGCCGACCTCGATCGGATCGACCGGCAGGTGTGGGACCGCTATCCCGGCGACGATCGGGCGGCGTTCGAGGACGCGATCGCGTTTCACGAGTCGCTGCCTGCGGAGAAGCAGTTCGCCACGGTGTTGGAGCACGCCGACGGCGTGTTGACCCAGCCACGAGCCGGCGTCCCGCGGCTCGAAGACCAGATCGACCTCCTCGAAACGCTCGTACGGGACGGGAACGCGGATCTGTTACCGACGACGATCGACTCGTACACGCGTGACAACGCGTACGACGAGGCACAGGAGGGGTTAGAACGATCGCGTGAGACCGGCTCCGACGAGCTGAACGGCTTCCCGGCGGTGAATCACGGCGTCGAGGGGTGTCGACGACTCATCGAGGCTGCCGACGCCCCCGTGCAGGTCCGTCACGGCACGCCGGACGCCCGGCTGTTGGCCGCAGTCACCCTCGCCGGCGGATTCCAGAGCTTCGAGGGCGGGCCGATCACGTACAACCTCCCGTACACCAGCAAGTACGACCTCGCGGAGACGATCGAGTACTGGCAGTACGTCGACCGACTCGCCGGCGCGTACACCGAGCAGGGGGTGCGGATCAACCGCGAGCCGTTCGGGCCGTTGACCGGGACGCTCGTGCCGCCGTCGGTCGCGATCGCCGTCTGTCTCATCGAGGGGCTGCTCGCGGCGACACAGGGAGTCCGCAGCGTCACGCTGGGGTACGGTCAGGTGGGGAATCTCGTCCAGGATGTGGCGGCGATCAGGGCGATGGAGTCGCTCGGCGAGGAGTACCTGCCGGCCGACGTGACCGTCACGACCGTCTTCCACCAGTGGATGGGTGGGTTCCC
>CAZNOA010000263.1:0-2664 GCA_964574565.1 uncultured Halobellus sp.
GACGACCGCGTCGCGGCGGTCGGCGGTGTCGAACTCGACCGCGAGCATCAGCCCCTTCCCCCGCACGTCGACGACCGACTCCGGGAGGTCGTCCGTCAGCAGCTCCGTCGCCTGTCGCCCCCGTTCCGTCGCGTTCGCCAGCAGGTCGTGCTCCTGGATCGCTTCGATCGTCAGCGTCCCCATCGCCGACGCGAGGAGGTCACCGCCGCCGAACGTGGAGCCGAGTCGGTTCTTCTCGTCGGGGAACAGCTCGGACCGAGCGACCGTCGCTCCGACGCGGAGCCCCTTCGCGGCGGTGATCACGTCCGGCTCGATGTCGTAGTGCTCCGACGCCCAGAACGTACCGGTGCGGCCGACGCCGGACTGGATCTCGTCGACGACGAGGGGGATGTCGTACTCGTCGGTGACGGCACCCACCTCGGCCATGAACGACTCGCTCGGGAAGCGGTAGCCGCCGACGCCCTGGATCGGTTCGAGGATCGCGAACGCGACCTCGTCGGGGTTGACGTGGCCCCCCTCCGGAGCGAGCGCGTTGCGAAACTGTGACCCGTCGCCGTCGAAGAAGCCGCAGCCGCACGTCTCGGGCGTGCAGTCGCGATCGACACAGAACGGGACCGTCTCGACGCCGGCGATCTCCGGGTAATGTCGGGTGTACACCTCCTTCGACTTCGTGAGCGAGAGCGTGCCGAGGGTGCGCCCGTGGAAGCTCCCCGCGAAGGTGTACCCGTACTTCGCGGCCGGCTCGTGATTGTGGGTGATCTTCATCGCGTTCTCGACCGCCTCCGCGCCCGAGTTCGAGAGGAACACCGTGTCCATCCCGTACGTCGACGAGACCTCGGCGAGCTTCTCCATCAGGTGGCTGGACCCCGGAAACGCCGCCGACTCCGGGTCGGGGCCGGAGCCGAAGTAGAGGTCCTGTCCGGCGATCTTCATCGGCTCGACGAGGTCGAACTCGCGCAGTTTGCCGAGCATCTTCTCGTTGTTGTACCCCAGCGGCGCGGCGCCGATGTGACAGGTGAAATCCATGAGGACGTTCCCGTCGACGTCCGTGACGAACGGACCGTCCGCCGCCTCAGTGATGTCCCAGACGAACTCGTGGGAGTACTCGCTCGGCGCGGCGTGCTCGCGGTAGTGATCGACCCACGCCTTCGCGTTCGGCCCCGGTAGCCCGTCAGCGTCCGGCTCCGCAGTGTCCCGGTCCATACACAGTAAGTGTGTATACTGTTTACTAAAACCTTCTCCCGAGCGGGCGCCTACGGACGCGCTCGACTGAAAAAGCCAGTACGGCGAACGCGGTCGGCGAGGCGGTCAGTCGTCGTCCGACGGGTTCACCGACCCCGCGTCGTCGCCGGTGCGCCGCGCCGACCCGCCGCCCTCGGGCGGCTCCCCGACCCACCAGGAGTCCTCTTGAAGGAGCAGCGGCTCCCCGTCGAGGGAGAACTGGTAGATCAGCCCGAGCATGGCGATCAGACAGACGAAGGCGAACGGCGCGCCCGTGATGATGGCCGCCGACTGGAGCGCGTCGACGCCGCCGAGGGTCATCAGGATCGCGGCGGTCATCCCGAGGATGACGCCCCAGAACACCCGATTGAGGTTCGACGGCTCGGCTTTTCCGCCGGTCGTCATCATCGAGACGGCGAGCGTCGAGGAGTCGGCGGACGTGATGAAGAACGTCGTCACGAGCACCATGAACGCGATCATGAACACCGTACCGAGCGGGAACGCCTCGAAGAGGATGAACCCGGAGGCCTCGGCGCCGATCTCGAACGCCATCACCTGACTGAAGTCGGCGATCCCGTGATGCTGGTAGAAGACGGCCGTCCCGCCGACGAACGTGAACCACGGGATCGTCGCGGCGGACGTGGCGGCGATCCCCGTGAACGCGACCTCTCGAACCGTCCGTCCCTTCGAGATCCGAGCGATGAACAGTCCCGCGAACGGCGACCACGAGAGCGCCCACGCCCAGTAGAAGACGGTCCACGCGTTCATCCACTCGGTGCCGCCTTCGGTCCCGGCGCCGGTGAACAGGCTCATCGAGACGAAGTCGTTGAACATCCCGCCGATCGCTTCGGTCCCCAACAACACGAGGAAGGCGGTCGGACCGACGATCAGCGTCGCGAGCATGAGCGCGACGAAAAGCACCATGTTGAAGTTCGATATCCGACGGATGCCGCGGTCGACGCCGAGCACCATCGAGATCGTGAACAGCAGCGTCATTCCCGTCACGACGAGGATGATACCGGTCGTGCCGAGGTCGATCCCCCACTGGTAGTCGAGCCCGCTCACGAACTGGCTCCCGATGAACCCCAGCGACGTCGCCACGCCCCCGATGGTCGCGAACACGGCCAGAATATCGACCATCTTCGCGACCGGCCCGTCGAGGTTGTCGGCGCCGAGAATCGGCGTCAGCGCCGTGGAGACCCGAAGCGGGGCCTTCTCAACGTTGTACGCGAAGTACCCGATCGCGATCCCCATGATGGTGAACACCGCCAGCTGCGGAATCGCCCAGTGGAACAGCGTCTGTTGAACCGCGAGCGGGATCGCCTCCGCGGTTCCGCCTTCGACGGCGAACAACGGAGAGGGGTTATCGTAGTAGAACAGCGCCTCCGTCGGTCCCCAGAAGACGACGCCGGCCGCGAACCCGGCGGAGTACAGCATCGCGAA
>CAZNOA010000264.1:0-2657 GCA_964574565.1 uncultured Halobellus sp.
GTGTAGTAGTCGAGCCCGCGGGCGGTCGTCAGCGAGACCTCACAGAACTCGCCGGCGCCGAAGTCGTCTGCCGCGGCGAGTACGTTCCGGAGGTTCTCGACGGCGGCCGCGACGTCGTCGCCGCCCGCTTCCGCGACCGCGTCGAGGTCGTCGACGGTCTCGACGCCGGTGATCAGGTCGTCGAACTCGCGGGCGGTGTCGCGGTCGAGGCCGGCGTCGGAGAGGAGCCCGTAGTACTCGCCGTCGTCGACCTTCGCGCGCTTGTCGACCGCGCGGACCGCGGCCTGCGTGTCGACCGCGTCGGGGTCGGCTGCGAGCGCCCGGACCAGCCCGCCGAGGATGTCGCGGTGTGAGACCCGGAACTCGAAGTCGTCGCCGGTGAGCCCGAGCGACGTGAGCGCGTCGGCGGCGACCGCGAGCACCTCGGCGTCGGCCTCGGGCGCCGAGGAGCCGAACACGTCGATGTTCGTCTGGTAGAACTCGCGGAACCGGCCCTGCTGGACCTGCTCGTAGCGCCAGAACGGGCGCGTCGACATCCATTTGATCGGCTTCGACAGCTCTTGGCCCTTCGCGACGACCATCCGGGCGACGGTCGGCGTCAGCTCCGGCGTGAGCGACACGCCGCGGCCGCCTTTATCCTCGAAGGCGTACAGCTCGTCGACGATCTCCTCGCCGGACTTGTCGACGTACATCTCCGTCCGTTCGAGCGCGGGCGTCGCGATCTCGCGGAAGCCGTACCGGCTCGCGGCGTCTTCGATCGCGTCCGTCACCTCGCGCCGGGCGGACTGCTCGCCGGGGTAGAAATCGCGGAATCCCTTGAGACCGTCGTACATGCACGTCGGTTCGGCGAGGGGCCGCTTGAAAGCATCCTTTCGGGACCGCAGAGCGGTGGTCGTCGAGAGCCGAGGCGAAACGGACGTGCGAACGCTTCAAAACACGCGAGACGAGCGCTTCCTCCGGCACCCCAGGGCGGCCGTCACGGGGCTCTGGTCTGCGGGTAGATCGGATCGTCGTCGACCGATTCGGCGCCGTCGGTCCCGCTCACGTCCGTTCCGGTATCGGTTTTCGGGTCCCTCTCGGGCGGGACCCGGGTTCGCGTCGCTATCGGCTGAGCGTCGACGTCGTCCGAGCCTCGGTCGAACTGCGTGGCGTCTGCTGTGCTCGTTCGGTGGCGTCGTGCGTCGTTCGATGCCGCTGATCGATGCTCCGAAGGCATTACACTGGGTATTCGTGATACGACAGGAAGGGCTGTACCACACGATAGCGCGGGTATTTAAAACGACACGCCGTCTCCCGGCGGAGCCAGCCTGTCTCTAGTCGTTTCGCCCGTGCACGTACGTCTGGTCGTGATCGGGGAAGACGTCGGCGACGGTCTCTTCACCGTGTTCGTCAGCGATGAGCGTCCGGAGCTCGTCCTCGTAGTCCGCTTTCGGGACCTCCTCGCTCGGCCCCTGTTGCACGTCGAACGTCGCCTCGACGAGGCGGTCGACGGCGTGGCGGCCGAATCCCGACAGCGGGGAGATGTAATCGATCCCGTGCCGGTCTTCGAGGCTCTGCGCCTGCGCGCGCGACACCGTGGGAACGCGGTCGTCCCGCCGAGTCCCGTCGGCGATGGCGTCGACGTCGCGATCGGCGATCGTCTCCAAGGCGTGTTCGTGGACCCGCTGGATCCCGTTTCGGGGGTAGCCGTCCGCGATCATCGTCTCGACGGCCGCCTCGGCGACGGCGCGGTCGAGCTCGACGCGCTCGAAGGGGAACCCGAGCGCCGTGGCGGCTCGCTCGGCGTGTTCCCAGTCGTCGGTGAGCCCGAAGCTTCCGGTGACGCAGCGCACGTCGTAAAAACGGTCGAGCAGGTAGGCGGCGAGCGAGGAGTCTTTCCCCCCGCTGTACAGCAGCGCGAGCTCCATCTACCGCCGCCGGATGTCGAAGCTCTTCTGCTCGGGCTGCAGCTCCTTGAGGAGATCACGCATCTGGTCTTCGTCGATCTGCCCCTGAACGCGACCGCTCTGTGCGAGCGCCGCCACCTGTTGTTTCACCTTCTCGCCGAACTCCGGTTTCGACATCGCGACGGCGTTGAGCCGCTGGCGCGCGCCGTCGGTGAGGTACTGTTTGAGCACGGCCTCCTGCTGGGCCTCGGCGCGCTGCTGTGCCTCCTGTTGTGCCTCGGCGTCACCGCCGCCCTGCTGTCGCTCGCGGAGCTCTTCCATCTTCTGTTCTCGAAGCTCTTCGAGCCGCTCGTCGTCGGGATTCCCGCTCATACGACCACGTTCACGGTCCGCGCGAAAAACGATTTCGGAGGGGCGGGCGGCGGAGCGGACCGCGAGCGTCGCGAGGTCGACGGCGGTGAGCGGTCGGTCGCGGTCCGCGCCGCTTAAACGCCTCGTCGGCGTATCGGCCGGTAATGAGCGAGTCTCGGGAGTTCTGTCCGCGGTGCGGCGATTCCGTCCCCGAGCGGCGCGAACCCCTTCCGGGCGAGCCGCGGGGACGAGACGCGCTGCTGTGTGACGACTGCTACTTCGAGGACTTCGACCTCGTCGACGCTCCCGACCGGATCGAGGTGCTCGTCTGTTCCGGCTGCGGCGCGGTCCGTCGCGGCGAGTCGTGGCGCGACGTGGGCGCGCGCGACTACACCGACGTGGCCGTCGACGAGGTCGCGG
>CAZNOA010000265.1:0-1327 GCA_964574565.1 uncultured Halobellus sp.
CGCCCCGGAGGGGCTGGCGATCGGCGTCGCCTTCGCCTCGGGGTTGGAGGAGGTCGCGCTGCTACTCGCGGTCGTCATCGGCCTGCAGAACGTGCCCGACGGGTTCGCGTTCGCCGTTCCCATGGGTGAGACGGGGCTGTCGAACGCGAAGGTGTTCGTCTACACCGCGCTCTCCGGGCTCGTCCCGCAGGTCGCCGCGGGTATCTTCGGCTTCCTGCTCGTTTCCGTCGCGGCCGGGCTGTTCCCGATCGCCTCCGGGTTCGCCGCCGGCGCGATGCTCGCCGTGGTCTTCCGAGAGCTGATCCCCTCCTCACACGGCCACGGGTACGCCGACGCCGCGACGCTGGCATTTCTGCTCGGATTCGTGGTCGTGGTCGCCGTCGACGAACTCCTCGTTGTGTGAGCCGCGCGAACCCGCGAAAGCCTTTCCACACTCACTCCCGAGGGAACGTGTATGTCCACGACCGTGTCACCGCCCGAATCCGGGGAGACGTGCGCCTATTGCGGGTCGAGGATCTTCGATCACGACCCGATCTGCGTGCGCGACTGCGACGACGACTGCGGGTCGCCCGCGTACTTCTGTAACTACGCCTGTCTCTCCGCACACATCGAGGAGAACGACCTGACGGCGGGTGACGCCTGCGAGTGGTCACCGGGGGAGTGAGAGCAGGTTCACGCCACGTGTCCGGGTGGCGCCCGAACTCACGCCACCTGTCTGTTGTCTTGGAACGTGATCGTCGTCTCGTCCGACTGGACCGTCGTGACGACGGTGATCCAACCGTCCTCTTGATCGATTTTCCGCGCGTCCTGCAGCGACAGTTCGACGCGCTCGGTCGAGGTGTGGTCGCTACCGGCCTCCATGTCGCCGACCGCTTCCGACCCCTCCCACACGAGGTCGTCGCCGTCGGTGGTGTCCGCGCCGGCGAAGATGCGCGTGTACACGGTCACATCTGACGCGGTCTCGTGCTGACCGTTCTCGAGCGTCGCGGTGACGTCTCGACAGGTTGTTCCGCACTCCTCGATCTCGTCTATCGCGAACGAGAACGCGTCCGTCTCGTCGGTCGACGCGTCGCCGTCATCCGTGGGGAACTCCTCGACCGTCTCGCCGGAGTCGCCGCCGGGTGCCGGGCCGGCACCGGTATACACGGCGGCTCCGAGCGCCGATGCGACGACGAGCGCCACGAGCACGCCGCCGAGCGCAAACTTCCGGTTCATTGGTTATTACTCGTTTTGGTCTTCCGCTTCTTCGTTCTGGTCCGCTCCGTCGTCTGTGCCGTCGTCTCGGTCTTCATTCTCGTTCGTCTCGTCGGCGTCATCGTCCTCGTCG
>CAZNOA010000265.1:1427-2657 GCA_964574565.1 uncultured Halobellus sp.
CTCGTCGGCGTCATCGTCCTCGTCGTCCACGATCTGCTCGTATCGCACGCTGAGGTTGTTCGCGACCGGCTGGAGCAGGTAGCTACCGGACCGACCGCGCCTGACGGGCGTGAAGTCCCCGGTGAAGACGGTACGCTCACCCTCCCGGATCTCGAAGGCGAGTTTGAACTGGAGCGGGGCGTTCCCCGGCGTCTCGACGGTCGCCTCTCCGCCGTCGGCGAGGACGCCGTCGACGCTCGAGATGTCTAACTGGAGGAACTGATAGTCGCCGACGGGGAGCTCGCGGTCGTCGTCGATGAGCTGTGTCGCGCCGTCCTGCAGGTCGACTAAGTCGGCCTCCTGCGGCTCGTCGAACGCGTAGTACCGACGACCCGCACCCTGATCGACGTCGTCTTCGTCCTGTTCTTGGACGCCTTCATCGTCGCTCTCGGCGCCGTCTTCTTCGGTCTCGCCGGCATCGTCGCCGTTTTCCGAGTCGGCATCGTCGCCGTTTTCCGAGTCGGCGTCGTCGGCATCGTCGTCTCCGGACCCTGACGGTTTGACCCAAATACCGTCGATCGTGACGACACAAGACTCGAAGTCCGCGATGTCGCCCGGCTGGTCCGTGACAGCCGTCGACAGCAGACCTGTCGCGGTCTCGCCGTCGTCGTCGCCGTCGTCAGTTCCGGTTTCGGTTGCGTCGTCCCCGGCACACCCCGCCAGCGCCGCGGTCCCGAGGGCGGAGACGCCGCCGACCGCCTGCAGATACGTGCGCCGGTTCGTCGAACGTGTCTCGTCGCTCGTCGGTCGCGTTCCGTCGGTATTACTCATACACGAAACCCGACGTGAGCGAGCGGCATAACCCCACCAGAAAGGATCCGTGGATTTGGCCGAATTAGGCCCATTTAAATCCGAATATCGGTGATACGGCCCGACTCAACCTCGGAACGGTCCGCTACTCGTTCCGCGGGCTGCTCGGATGGTAGTCGGTGTCGTACGCTCCCGGGTTCCCGTCCACGCGGTCGGGGTTGATCCGCCCGCCGAGCAGCATGAAGTCGAGGACGGTGCAGTACAGCATCGCCTCGACGACGGGCACCGCTCGCGGCGGCAGGACGGGGTCGTGCCGGCCGACGACCTGAACCTCCTTCTCCTTGCCCGTCTCCCAGTCGGCCGACCGCTGCTTTTTCGGGATCGAGGTGGGCGCGTGCCACGTCGCTTCGCCGTAGATCGGCTCGCCGGTCGTGATCCCGC
>CAZNOA010000266.1:0-2653 GCA_964574565.1 uncultured Halobellus sp.
GCTGGTCGTCCGTGTGGAAGTCGGCGGTGTACAGCAGGCGGGTGTCGCCGTCGTCCACGAGCACGTGTGCTGACCCCGGGATGTGGCCCGCGTTGAACAGCGTCACCTCGTATCCGTCACCGTCGACGCCGCCGGCGACGTCGAACGGCTCCTCGTACGCGTGCCGCGCTTCGACCTCGCCGAGGCGCGCGACGTGCTCCGCCGAGAAGGGACACAGCGGGCTGTTTCCGTGCAGCTTGAGCGTGTCGCGCGCGAGCGTCCGGGCCAGCTCAGCGGTCGGCGGCGTCCAGTGAAGGGCCGGGCGTCGGTCGCCCTTCAACAGGGCCGGCACCGCCCCGACGTGGTCGAGATGTCCGTGTGAGACGACGACCGCGTCCGGCTCTGGGTCGCGAACCGGGTACTGCGGCGGGTCCGCCGTCAACAGCCCGTAGTCGAGAAGCAGGGCGTCGTCGACGAGGACCGCGCTCCGACCGACCTCGCGGGCGCCACCGAGGAACTCGACCTCCATTACCGGTCGTAGCCGCCCTGAGCGTTAGTGTTCGTCGGTCCCGTGCGGACGGGTCAGCGATCCGCGCCGTTGCCGAGCCGCGTCGGGACGGTCTCACCGGTAAGCACCGGCACCGGCCCGACCGCCCACACCCACGCGGCGAGCATGAGCGCGCCGGGCAACTCGGGGAGCGCGAGCCCGGTGACGGGCCACCAGCCCCAGACGAACGTCGCCCAGACGGCGACGTGGACCGGCACGAACCCGAACGCGATCCGCCCCGTCGTCGTCCCGCGGCGAGCGACACCGTCGACGGCGAAGACGACAGTGACGAGCCCGTAAAACCCGATTGCGGCCGGTCCGTGGAGCGGGTGAGTGAGATCGAAGGCGCCGACGCCCGCCATCGCGATCATCGACAGCGCGAAGACGATCGCGCGGAGCGCGGCGACGGCTCTCACGGCTCCTCCGGGGCCGGAGCCGGGACGCCGCTCAGATTCCGACAACGCCCCGCGCCCGAGTTCGACGGCGTAGCCGACGCCGACGAGGCCGCCGAGGATGAGTCCCCAGTTGAAGACGGGCGCGCTCCGGTCGCGAACGCCGAGGTCCGAGAGCGCGTCCGTCGTCCACGAGAACGTCGGATCGAGGAGGATCGCGACCGCGATACCGCCGAGCGAGAGGACCGTCGCCACCGCTCCGAGGAGTCGGGCTCGGGTCTCGATTCCGCGGTCGGACCCTCGGGTGTCGGCGCCCATAAAAAAGCGAGCCCGTCAGTCGAGCCGCTCCGCCGCGTCCCGCTGGACGAGGGGGTCGGCGTTCTCGACGGGGAGGGTCACGACGTCCTCGCTCGCGAGGTCGTACTCCCGCTCGTCGACGCCGAAGATGGCGCCGACGTCGCGGGTGATCCGCACGGTCGCTCGGTCGCCGGCCGGGGTCGACGGGGGCGATTCGCTCCCCTCGCTCCGCGCGGGTTCCGGAGATGAGAGCGACCCGTCGTCGGCCGGACTGGTCGCCTCGGTCGAGCCGGTCGCCGCAGCCGGGTCGTCTCCGGCCCGTCCGTCGGGCTCCGCGACGCCAGGGGCACCTGGGGGTGCGGGGTCCGGAGGAACCGGTGTCGGGCCGCTCTCGGTGGACGCATCGTCGTCGGTAGATGCATCGTCGTCGGTGGACGCATCGTCGTCGGTCGCGGGGTGATCCGGATCGGTCGAGATTCCGTCCATCGGCGGCTCGGGCGCGGCCTCCGCCGCCGATTCCGGCGCGGCCTCCGCCGCCGTCTCGTCGGCCGGTCCGGAAATCGCGTCGGCGACGTCCTCGCCGTTGCCCATCGCACCGGTCAGCGCAGTGGGCTCGTCTTCGACCGGCTCCGGCTCGAGTTCGGGGTGGGACTCGTCGTCCGTCCCCCGAGCGGGCGACTCGGCGTCTGGCGGAGGGCGCTCGCTACTGCGGGGCGTCTCGTCGGCGGAGACCTCGCCCGAGAGCACGTCGAGGACGCGCGATTTGTTCTCGGTGATCCGTTCGACGAGGTCGTCGAACAGCTGTCGTTCCTCCGTGGTCATCCCGTCGGCGTCGACCGGCATGTCCGCGGCCGCGAACGACGCGAGCTTGACGACCTTGCCGACCCGCCGCTCGTACAGCGCCTCGGCGACCTCCTCTGCGGTCTCGACCTCGTCTGACATCCGCCGCACGTCGTCGTCGGAGAACGGCTTCGCGACCTGCTCGGCGCGCCGGTCGCGGGCCGCGCGCAGGTCTTCGACGTACGCGGCCACGTCGTCGTAAAAGGAGTCGCGCAGGTGCTGGAGGCTGTCCTTGCGGCGTTCCTTGGCCTGGGCCGATCTGAGCTCGTCGAGATTCATCGTTCGGGGGCTTTCCGCGCCTCGCCGCGGGCCATCAGGAAGACGCCCGCGAACTCCGGCACGGTGTTTCTACCGGGTTCGACTAACACGGTCGCACCGTTTAGTTCTACCGTCCGATCGACCTCGGTCTCGATCCGTATCTCGCGGCCGACGAACCGCTCGGGAACGGCGTCTCGCAGGGGGTCGAAGTCGTCGAGCGCGTCCCGACCGATGGGCGTGACGACGAGCCCGGAGCCGCCGTGGAGCGTTCCGGGAAGCCGGATGAGCCGCCGCGTGTCGGTCGTGACCGGCTCGTCGATCGGCGCGGTGTCGGTCGCGG
>CAZNOA010000267.1:0-2646 GCA_964574565.1 uncultured Halobellus sp.
TCGTCGGCCGCGCCGACCAGCTCGTCGTCGTGGCTCACGATGAGGATCTGACGCACGCCGAACCCGCGCATCTCCTCGACGAGCCGCACGAGCCGCGAGACGTGTCCCGAGTCGAGGAAGACGGTGGGCTCGTCGAGGATGAGCGGCGGCGTCGGCGCCGCCCCCTCGATCCCCTCCGAGAGCAGCCGGTAGATCGCACAGCGCAACGAGAGGTTGAACAAGGCCCGCTCCCCGCCCGAGAGCTGTTCGGGGTCGAGCGTCTCCCCGTCCTTCTGATACACCGTGAGGACGTACTCGCCGTCGAGTTCGATGTGTGAGTAGGCGTCGTTGCCGTAGACGAGATCGAACGTCTCGTTGAGGGTGCGCTCCAGCTCGGCGACGTTGCGCTGGCGAAGCTCCGCGCGGAGGTCGCCGTACATCGCCTCCAACTCGCTCGTCTCCTCGTGGAGGGACTCGAGCGCGCTCGTCTTCTCCGCGAGCCGATCGCGCTCCTCCCGAAGCGCCTCCAGCTCCCGGATCTCGCCGTTCACCCCGCCGATCGCGCTCTGCAGTTCGGTCCGGCGCTCGTCGAGCCGGTCGAGTTCTGCCTCGACCTTCTCGAGGTACTCCGCCGCCTGCCGCTTCTCCTCGCGGGCGCGCTCGACCGCGCCAGCGTCGACCGCCTCGCGCAGCTCGTCGCGGCGGTCTCGCTTCTCTGAGAGCCGCTCTCGCCGCTCGTCGTTGACGTCGCTCAGGTTCTCCCGTTTCTCCCGGCGGCGATCGATCCGATCTTCCAGCTCGGAGACGGTCTCGATCCGTTTCTCGACGGATTCGACGCGTGCACGAGCCGTCCCGACGTCGTCGAGCGCGTCCTCGAGCTCCGCGACCCGATCGCTCGCCGCCGCAGCCTCCTCGCGCTTCTCCTCGGCGACCTCGCGCGTCTCTGCCGCCCGGTCTCGGTGTTCGGCTGCCGCCTCTCGTTTCGACGCCGCTTCCTCCCGTTTCGACGCCGCTTCCTCCCGCTTCTCGGTGACGCGCTCCGCGAGCATCTCGGTCGTGCTGTCGATCTCCGCCAGTCGCTGTTCGGCGTCGACGAGGGCGTCGAGCGCCTCGATCCGGTCCGCGAGGGCGGCCTCCCGTTCCCGAGCGTCCGTCAGGGACCGCTTCAGCTCCGCGACCCGCTCGCGGTCCTCTTCGATCCGGTTCGCGTGCGGCGAGTCCTCGACCGGCTGGCCGCACTCCGGACACTTGCCGGCCTCGAGCAGCGCCTCCGCCTCCGCGACGCGGTCTTCGGCGTTACCGAGGTCGGCCTCCAGCTCCGCGATCCGCTCCCGGATCTCTCCCCGCTCGTCCCGGAGCCGATCGCGGCTCTCCGCCGCCGCGCCCCGCTCGACGTCCGCGTCGTCGAACCGCTCGCGGAGCCCCGCGGCCTCCTCGCGGAGCTCGTCGAGCGACGCCGCGCGCGTTTCGGCGGCCGCCTCGGCCTCGTCGGCGCGCTCGTCGAGTTCGTCGGCGCGCTCGTCGAGTTCGTCGGCGCGCTCGTCGAGTTCGTCGGCCTTCTTCCCGAGGTTCGTCGCCTGGTTTCGGAGGCCCTCCGCTCGGACGCGTGCGTCGCCGAGGTCGTCTTGAAGCTCCGTCTCGCGGGCGTCGAGCGCGTCCCGCCGCGCCGCGATCGCCGCTTCGGTCGCCGCATCGAGTCCCGCGTCGCCGAGCCGCTCGCCGATTTCGGCCTCCAGTTCGTCGATCCGCTCTCGCGCGTCGCGGATCGCGTCCCGATGTTCGTCGCGCTCGCGCTCCGCCTCGCGGATCGCCGCTTCGAGCTCGTCGATCTCGGTCGCTACCGCGTCGAGGTCTTCGCGTTTTTGCTCGTACTCCTCGAGGGTCTCGACGGCCTCGTCGCGGGTGGTCTCGGCCGTTTTCCGCTGTGTCTCGTAGTTCCCGATCCGCTCGTCGACGTCGGCGAGCTCTCCCTCCAGCTCGTTGAGTCGCTCGTGGAGGTTCCGATCCTCCTTCGCGGCGATCTGCGCTTCGAGCTGATCGAGCCGTCCCCGCCTGTTCTCGAGGACGTCTTCGACGCCGAGCCGGGCGTCGCCGGCCCGCTCGCGGTACTCCTCTAGCTTGCCGAGCTGCAGGAGGTCGTCGATCGTGTCCTGTCGCTCGCTCGGACTGGCGTTGATCAGTTTGTTCACCTCGCCCTGCCGGACGTACGCGCAATTGACGAACGCCTCCGCGTCCATCCGTAAGAGTTGGGTGACGAACTCCCGGACCGCCCGCGCGCCGTCGCGGGTCACGTCGCTCCCGTCCGTCCGCTCGAGGGTACACTGGTGATCGATCCGGCCGTCGTACGCGCGGAGCCGCCGTTCGATGTGGTACGATCCCCCGTCGTGGGTGAACCACAGCTCGACTTCGGTCTCCTCCTCGCCGTTCGTGATCACGTCCTCGAGAGTGCCGTCGAGCGCTTTCGACCCGTACAGCGCGAAGAAACACGCCTCCAGAAGCGAGGACTTCCCGCTCCCGTTGAGCCCGTGAATGACCGTCACTCCCTCAGTGAGCCGGAGGTCGGCGTCGCCGTACGGTTTGAAATTCGAGAGTCGGACCCGGTCGAAGTTCATAGGTAGTCCTCCATGGATACCTGCCCGTCAGTCGGCGGCGTTTCGGGGCTCGTGC
>CAZNOA010000268.1:0-2596 GCA_964574565.1 uncultured Halobellus sp.
CGTTCGACGTCAACACCCGCGCACGGAGCCTCTCCGGCCCCGTCGACGATCCCGAATTGGTCGAGTCGGTCGCGCTCGACCTGCTCGCCGAGTTCGAGGACGAACGGGTCCGAAAGCTCGGCGTGCGGGTCTCGAACCTCGACTTCGCCGAGAGCGACCAGGCGACGCTGACGGGGTTCGACGGGCACGGCGACGAGGCGGGGGACGACGACGGGGCCGAACGGGACACAGACGGGCGGTCGACCGACCCCGACACCGGCGGAGCGAAGCTCACCGACTGGGTGGGCGAAGAGGCGCTGAGCGACGCCGACGAGGGCGTCTCGGACCGACCGAAGCGGAGCGGCGGCGACGGACAGGCCTCGCTCGGCGACTGGTCGTGACGTCGCCGAGCGTGGCCGGCCGGTCGTGATCGCTTCGGTCGTGACGCCGCAGTCGAGACCGCACCGTTTCGAGACCGCACCTTTAGGTCGCCGCCCGCGCGACGCAGCGGTATGGACGACCTGGCGTGGGAGACGCTCGACACCGACATCGACTACCGCTGTCCCGGCTTCGACGTGCGCCGCGACGAGGTGCGGTTTCCGGACGGCGACACCGACGGCTTCCACTACGTCGACGAGCCGCCGGCGGTCGTGGTGCTCCCCCTCACCCCCGACGGCGACGTCGTCGTCATCGACGAGTGGCGGCAGGCGGTCGGCCGGGTCAACCGCGGGCTGCCGGCGGGGACGGTAGAGCCGGCGGACGCGGACGACCTCGAACGGGCCGCCGCCCGCGAACTCGCAGAGGAGACCGGCTACGAGGCGGACTCCTTCGAACACCTGACGAGCGTCGAGCCGACGAACGGGATGGCGAACGCGGTCCACCACCACTTCCTCGCGACGGGCTGTGAGCCCACGGCCGATCGCGACCTCGACCACAACGAGTCGATCTCGGTCGACGTGGTGCCGTACGACGACCTGCTGGAGGCCGTCGTCGACGACGGCCTCCGGGACGGGCGGGCGGTGACCGCCGTGTTGTGGTACGAGCTGGTACACCGGTAGCCGAAGGCGATCGCGACGGACGCGGCCCGCGGAACGCGCGACGCGGACGGACGCAGGTCACAGCGCAGACGATCGTAGACGACCTGCACAGCGCAGACGATCGTAGACGACCTGCACAGCGCAGACGATCGTAGACGACCTGCACAGCGCGGCGAACCGAACCGCCAAATCCGCGTCGGGGAAGCCGGCAGTCACCGGGGCGACGGACAAGCCTTTGAGCGGGCAGTCCCTACCGTCAGGCAATGAGTGATCCCTCCGAAAACAACGCCGACGCCGACTCCGGAACCGATACCGAGGAGGCGGCCGGTGAGGACGACTCGCTCGGCGCGTCCGGCGCGGACGACGCCGTGCGCGCGGATGACGCGGTCGGCGACGGCGGCGAACCCGCCGACCCCGTCGAGACCGTAACCGGGTCCGAGACCCGACCGACTGACGGGTCCAAAACGGACTCCAAGCTGCGAGCGATCGGCGTGGCGGTCGGCCTCGGGATACTGGGGATCGTCGGGCTCGTCGCCGTCTCCGCCCTCGTCGGCGGAGCCGTCTTCGTCCTCGCGGGGATCACCGGACGGCAGCCACCGTTGACGCTCTCGTTCGTCGTCCCGTTCGCGGTCAGCCAGATCGTCGGCTTCCTCGGCGTCGGTCTCGCCTACCTCCGCTGGCGCGGATTTGGGCGAGACGAGATCGTCGAGTATCTCGGGATCCGTCGGCCGACCGCGGTAGAGTTCGTCATCGCCCTCGTCGGCCCCGTCGCCGTACTCATTACGGCGCTCGCCGTCGCGTCCGTCGTGTTGCTGTTCGGCACCGAGCCGGCGCAAAACCAGGGCGCTGCGGCGACCTTGGAGAACCCGAGCATCATCCCGATCATGATCGTCGCCATGCTGCTCGTCGTCGGTCCGTGCGAGGAGTTCCTCTTCCGCGGCGTCATCCAGAGTCGGGCGCGAGAGACGTTCTCGGCGGTCCCCGCGATCGTCCTCGCCGCCGCCGTGTTCGCGCCGGCTCACGTGGTGTCGCTGGCGGGCGGCGTGACCGCGATGCTGGCGACGATCAGCATCCTGTTCGTCCCGAGCCTCCTGTTCGGTGCGGTGTACGAGTACACCGAGAACCTCGTCGTCGTCGCGGTGATGCACGGCGTGTACAACAGCCTCCTGTTGACGATCGGCTACATCTCTATCACGTACGGGTCCGAGTTGGAGGAGGCCGCCGGAGCGGGAGCGACGCTGCTCCCGCTGGTCGGCGTCTGAACGAGCCGCAGCGGGCCGAGACGTTCCCGCCGGTCGACACCCGTCGCTCGGCGGTGAGAGCGGACTGAGGGGAGTAAGCCCCCTTCGGTTCGTCCCGACATTCGGCTAAGCGTCCGCGCCGTGGCCGGACTACCTTGTGGCGCGGACTTGCACCGGCGAGGATTCGCCGTTCCATCCGTTCCCGCCCGTCTGAAACGTGGCAAAGCCACGCTGCCCTCATCGGGTTAACTCCCTTCCCTCGCGGGTCGGTTCGCACGAATCACGGGTCGGGGCGGGGGGTGTCGTTGCTGTTCCAGAGCCAGCCGTCTCCGACTCCGG
>CAZNOA010000269.1:0-1086 GCA_964574565.1 uncultured Halobellus sp.
ACGACGAACATGCTGACGACGGCCACGACGAACATGCTGACGACGGCCACGACGACGACCGCCACGAGTGACCTGACCCGCGGTCGGCCGGCGTTCGCCCGCCGGTCGGGGCTGCCGACAGCCGAATCTTGATACCCGCCGCAGTTCACCCGCCTGTATGGTAACAGACCGGATCGTCGACCACTGCCAGCGCGTCGACGGCGACCGACCGACCCTCCCGGCGCACCTCCTCGACTGGGTCGCCGTGACGATCGGAGGCGCGGCACACGCGGACTCCTCGCCGGCGATACTGGACGGAATACGGGAGATCGCAGGACCCAGTCCCGACCCCAAGACGGACGCGGCCGCGACCGTCGTCCCGAGCGGCGAGCGGATGACGCCGGCCGACGCCGCGTTCGCGAACGGCGCGCTCGCACACAGCCTCGATTTCGACGACACCCACCTCTCCTCCTCGCTGCATCCCGGCGCTCCGACGGTCGCGGCCGCGCTCGCTGCCGCGGAGGGCGCGGACGCGACCGCCGATCGCTTCCTCGCGGGCGTCGCCGCCGGCTACGACGTCGCCTGCGCGGTCGGCGAGGCGATCGGCCCGGAGTCGCACTACGACCGCGGCTTCCACGTCACGGCGACCTGCGGCACCTTCGGCGCCGTCGCCGCCGCCGGCGTGGTCCGGGGACTCGACGGCGACGAGCTCCGCGACGCGTTCGGCATCGCCGGGAGCCAAGCGGCCGGGTCGCTGCAGTTCCTCGCGAACGGCGCGTGGAACAAGCGGCTCCACCCCGGGCTCGCCGCGCGGCGCGGGGTCGAGGCGACCGACCTCGCCGCGGCCGGCGTCGTCGGCGCGGCCGACCCGATCGACGGCGACTACGGCTTCCTCACGGGGTACACCGACGAGCCGAATCCGGGGGCTATCGACCGACTCGGCGAGCGCGACGCGGTCGCGGAGACCGGTCGGAAACCGTACCCGTGCTGTCGGTACCTCCACGCCGCGATCGACGGGCTCCGGGAGGTCGCCGTCGATGTCGATCCGGAGGCGGTCGACGAGGTGCGGATCGCGATCCCGAGCGCCGGGGTCCGACTGACGGGCGA
>CAZNOA010000269.1:1186-2590 GCA_964574565.1 uncultured Halobellus sp.
ACGCCGCTCGGCGAGCCGGAGACGCCGATGTCGACGGCGGAGACCCGGGCGAAGGCCGAGGGGTTACTCGCCGGGACGGGCGTCGACGCGGAACGACTCGTCGCGATCGTCGAGACCGTGGGGGACCGGACGGTCGCCGAGCTGGTGGACGCGGCGACGGCGTGACGAAACGGTTGATTCGGCCGGCGTGACGAAACGAGTGGTTCGGTCGACGAGAGAAAACGAGTGGTTCGGTCGACTTACTCGGAGCCGCCGTTCGGCTTCCCGACGAAGACGGGGCGGTCGGCGTTGAGCAGGACGGTCTGGCTGATGCTGCCGAACAGCGCCTTGCCGACCGGGGAGCGCTTTCGCATGCCGAGGACGGTCGCGTCGACGTCCCGCTCGGTACCGACGGTGAGGATCGCCTCGGCGGCGTCGCCGACGTGGAGCACCCGCTCGTGAGCGATCCCCAGCTCGTCGAGGCGCGCCTCGACGAGTTCGACCGAGCTCGGGATCCCCCGGAGCTCCTCGATCGACTCGTTGATGTCGTCGATGATCGCCGATCCCGCCTCGTCGGCCGGGGCGTCGACGGCCTCGTAGACGTGTAACACCGTCACGCGGACCTCGCCGGGCTCGACGGGGAGCGATTCGAGGAGCTCGACCTGCGAGCGGGCGCGGTCGTCTTCGATGTCGATCGGCAGCAGAACGTGGTACATACATCACGATTAATCGCGGCCGTTCTTAAATACCGCCGTCCGACGGCGCCCGAGTACGGGCGGTCGAGCGAGCGGCAACCGCGTTTACTCCTGTCGCGTCGCAAAGCGGGTAACGGCGGCCGCCGACAGCGCGCCGAGCGTCGCGATGGTCGCGAGGACGACGAACAGCTCCGGTGGACCCGCGCGAGTGAGAACGGCCCCCGCGAGCGCGGCCCCGAGAGCGCCGACGCCGAAGATGCCGAGGTACGTGTATCCGAACGAGAGACCGCGGGCTTCGCCGGGGGAGTAGGCCGCGACGGTCGCCTGCGAGAGCGGTTGGATGGTGAACAGCGCAACGCCGAGCAGCAGCGAGACCAAGACGAACGTCGCCACGGTCGCGCCCGCTGGGACGAAGAGCAGCGCGAGCACCGCTAGCACGGACATGACGACGATCAGCCCGCGCTCCGGCGGCATCCGGTCCGCGACCCGGCCGCCGAGGTACTGTCCGGCGATACCGACCGTGAGGACCGCCGCGTACAGATAGCGACCGATGTCGAACTGGTCGGCGAGCGGGCTCTCGGGGTCGACAAGCTGGATATCGACCAGCCCGCCGAGCGCGTCGCCGAGCAGGTCCGGAAGGAACGTGAGAAACGTCCGGTAGTAGAGCCCGCTGAACGTGACGAACGCGAAGACGACGAGGAATCCGGCCGCGAGCAGGATCCGCGTGTCG
>CAZNOA010000270.1:0-2588 GCA_964574565.1 uncultured Halobellus sp.
GTCAGGTCGTTCGTCCCGAAGGAGGCGAAGTCGATCCCGGCCGCGGCCAGCTCCTCGATCTGCAGGGCGCTCGCCGGCGTCTCGATCATGACTCCCCAGCGGTGCGTCTCCGGATCGATGCCCGCCTCTTGCATGTGGCCTCTAATCTTCTCGACCTCGACCGCGTCGTTGACGAGCGGGAACATCACTTCGAGGTTGTCGTATCCCATCTCGTACAGTCGCGCGAACGCGGCGAGCTCTTGCCGGAACGGGTCGGGCTTGTCGAGGCTGCGACGGATCCCCCGCCAGCCGAGCATCGGGTTGTGCTCTTTCGGCTCGCCCTCGCCGCCCTCGAGGTCGCGGAACTCGTCGGTCGGGGCGTCGATGGTCCTGACTCGCACCGGGCGCGGATAGAACTCGTCGGCGACGCGACGGACGCCCTCGATGAGTTCGTCCTGATACGCGCGGGCCCCGTGTTCAGCGATGTACCGCTCCGGGGTCTTCCCCAGCGTGAGTACCATGTGCTCGATCCGGAGCAGCCCGACGCCGTCGGCCCCGGTCGCCGCCGCTCGCTCGGCCGCTTCCGGGATCGAGACGTTCACCTTCACCTCCGTCGCCGTCATCGGTTTGACCGGCGTCTCCGGGCGCGCGGCCTCCACCGGTTCGAACTCCTCGCCGAGCTCGGCGTCCTCGTCGACGCCGGCCCGGACGGTCCCCTTGTCGCCGTCGATCGTCACTCCCTGTCCGTCGTCGAGCACTCGGGTCGCGTTTCCCGTGCCGACGACGGCGGGGACGCCGAGCTCCCGCGAGATGATCGCCGCGTGGCTCGTCATTCCTCCCTCGTCGGTGACGATGCCCGCGGCGCGTTTCATCGCGGGAACCATGTCCGGCATCGTCATCTCGGTCACGATGATATCGCCGTCCTGTACCTGATCGAGGTGGTCGAGCTTGTGAACGATCCGGACGGTCCCGGAGACGATGCCGGGGCTGGCCCCGAGCCCGTCGATCAGCACGTCTTCTTCCCCGTTGGCGTCGCCGCGGGCCGCTCCGCCGTTCGCGGCGCTCGCCGGGGGCGCAGCGGCCTCGGTCTCTTCTCGGGTTCCGCCGTCGTCCGCTTCCGCCTCCTCTTGGATCGTCGTGATCGGGCGGGACTGGAGCATGTATATCTCCCCGTCGTAAATCGCCCACTCGACGTCCTGTGGCGTCCCGTAGTGGTCCTCGACGCGTTCGCCGAGGACGACCAGCTCCGATATCTCCTCGTCCGAGAGCACGCGCGCCTCACGACGGTCCTCGTCGACGTCGAGCTGGACGGTCTCGCCCGTCTCCTCGTCTTTCACCATCTCGACCTTCTTGTCGGCGACGGTGACGTTGTCGACCGCTTCGCGCTCCCGGTCGTACACGTAGTTGTCCGGCGAGACGGTCCCGGAAACGACCGCTTCTCCGAGCCCCCACGCGGCTTCGATGGTGATCTGCGGGTCCCCGGTCGAGGGGTGGCTGGTGAACATCACGCCGGACTTCTCGGCGTCGACCATCCGCTGGACCACCACCGCGATGTCGACGTCTTCGTGTGGGAACCCGCGCTGCTGGCGGTAGTAGATCGCCCGCTGCGTGAAAAGGGACGCCCAACACTCCTTGATCCGCCGGAGCAGAGCGGCTTCACGGACGTTGAGGAACGTCTCCTGTTGACCGGCGAACGAAGAGTCGGGCAGGTCCTCCGCGGTCGCGGACGAGCGCACGGCGACGAACGCCTCCTCGCCGTCGGCTCCCATCGACCGATACGCGTCGAGAATCTCCTCCCGGACCTCGTCGGGGAAGGGGGTTCCGAGGATCAGCTCTGAGGCGGTCTCCTCGG
Source organism: uncultured Halobellus sp. (assembly GCA_964574565.1). Classification (GTDB taxonomy): domain Archaea; phylum Halobacteriota; class Halobacteria; order Halobacteriales; family Haloferacaceae; genus Halorubrum. Next base: position 1,832 of record CAZNOA010000270.1, read on the forward strand.
CCTCGCGCAGTTCGGCTGAGTCTTCCGGGTCGACATCGACGGCCGCGAACAGCTCCTCGTCGATTTCCGCCTCCTCGATGAAGGTGCGGTACGTGCCCGCGGTGACGGCGAACCCGGGCGGAACCGGGAGCCCCGCACCGATGAGTTCACCCAGCGACGCCGCCTTCCCGCCGACGGTCCCGACGTCGTCGGCGTCGACTTCCTCCAGCCAAAGTACTGCCATTCTGTATCCGGAAATTCCGCGAGCCAGCGTATGAATCTTCCGGACGGTGTAACTCTGAATAAATATTACTCGCGGGCGAGTTATCGCTGTTATCGGTCACGCTCGGCGGCACCCGTCACGGCGGTGTGATGAGGGTACGAGTGAGGGCCGAAACGCAGGGGGAGGGACGAGCCGACTGCGGGTCCGCATTTGAGGACACTCCCCTCAGCCCATTATACCTATTTGCTGTAGTGTTTACCGCACCGAACACTTGTTACAGGGGTTGTAACTTCACTCGGGTTTTACCTCGGAGCGCCGCCGTTCCTCGGCGCGAAGTCGGCGTCGCTCCCCCGAGAGGAGTCGCTCCCAGAGGCCGAAGAGGGCGCTGTCGAGCCCGTATCGATCGTCGACGCGTCGGACCCACTCGTCGTCGGCGAACAGGAGCCGCTGAAACCGGAGGACGTCCGGCGAAAGTCGATCACGGTGGCCGGTGTAGTACGACAGCGACTCCGCGCGAGTCCGTTCGACGAGGTCGGTCGGCACGTCGATACCGTC
>CAZNOA010000271.1:0-2582 GCA_964574565.1 uncultured Halobellus sp.
GCGCCCTGCGAGTCCGGGTATTCGAAGTAGGTGACGGTGGTGCCCGGCTCGCCAGTGGGGGTAGACGAGAAGTAGTAGTGAGGCGTCCCCGGGTCGTCGTAGTTCTGAGTCCGCTTGACCGTGTGCCATCCGAGCGCGTCCTCGTAGAACGAGACGGTCTCGTCCATGTCGGTGCAGATGTTCGTCACGTGGTGGAGTCCGGTCGTGGGAGGTGCGTCGGTCATACGCTACCCTCGACGGCCACCCTCAAATGGGTTGTCCGTGCTCCGGTGGCCTCCGACCGGTCCGCGCCGTCGCTCTATCGCTCTGCGCGCACGGGCGAACGAGACGGGGTTCCGCCGGTCGACTCGACGGCTCGCGTGATCCGGTCGGCAGACCGCTTTGCGCCCGGAATGTTCGGTGCGTACGGCCCGACGACGCCGAGCGCGAGCGCTCCGGTGACGTGCAGCGGCGACGAGCGTCCGCCGTTCGTCTCCCACGAGAGGGTCTCGTCGTCCAGCATCGGGAGTCCGCGGTACCCCCGAGCGAGGTCTAACTCCGTTGCCAGTCGGTCGACGAAGGGATGCTCGAACGCGGGCTCGAAACCGGTCGCACACACGACGCGGTCGGCCGCGAGCGTGTCGCCGTCGTCGAGCGCGAGTCGCACGCCGTCGGCGGTCGCGGTCGCCGCCTCGACGTCGGCCTGCCGAACGCGGAGCCGTCCCGACGCCTGCCGGTCCTCGATCGATTCGTAGAGATCCGGCGGGACCGTGGCCGAGTACCGCGCCTCGCACACTGTGTCGAGGCGCGCTTTCGACGCCGGCGGGTGACAGTGAAGCTCGCGTTCGATGTGGTTCCAGTTGAGCCACGGCGGGTCTGCCTCCGACAGTTCCCATTCGAGGGGGTGTCGGCTCACTACCGTCGCCGACCGCGTTTCGCCGATGGTGCAGGCGAGCTGGGCGGCGGTGATCCCGCCGCCGACGATGACCGTGTGGTCGACCGTCGCCTCGGGATCGAACCCGTCCCAGACGTGAGCGACCCCGTCGACGCCCCGGGCCCACTCCGGCAGTCGATATCGCCCGCCGTGACCGAGCGCGAGGACGCAGGTGGCGGCGTCGATGCTCCCCGTCGTCGTCGCGAGTCGAACGCCGCCGTCGGTCCGTTCGCGAATCCGCTCGACGGTTCCCTGCCGGAGCAGCGTATCGATCCCCTTCGCCTCGATGGCCCAATCGGCGTGGTCGAGGAAGAGGTCCAGCGATGGACGATCCGGGTAGTTTACCGTCGGGACGAGCTCGTCCTCGCGTCCGTGCGACTCCGCGTACGATTCGAGCCCGAACGGTTCGGTCCCGACGTGTTGGACGTACGTCGACCGTAACGACTCCATTCCACAGATCCGCGCATGCCGACGAAACGCGGCCAGCAAGCGGTCGTGCGGGTCGACGATGGTGATCTCTTCGTGCTCCAACGACGTGTCCTCCAGCAGCCGCTGGGCGAGGTGTGTACCGTGTACGCCGCCGCCGACGATGACGCACTCCCGTGGGGTGTCTTGCTGTCTCGTACTCATGTCACTAAACCGGTCGTGCCATCGTGGAACGACCGCGTGTTATTAAAAATTTTGATACAGATAATAAGAATTATTTATTAGTAGTCTGTACTTCATAATACATGGAGCGAGAGACCATCCCTGTGACCGTGCTTTCCGGGACGTTAGGTGCCGGAAAGACGACGACGCTCAACCACGTCTTGGCTCAGAGCGGCGACCGCGACCTCGCCGTACTCGTAAACGACATGGGCGAGGTCAACGTCGACGCGGAGCTCGTCGCGGAGTCCTCGGACATCTCCGCCGAAGAGGAGGAGCTCGTCCAGCTCGACAACGGCTGTATCTGCTGTGAGCTCCGCGGCGACCTGCTGGACGCCATCGGCGAACTCACTCGCGACCACGAGTTCGACGCGGTCGTCGTCGAGTCGACCGGCGTCGCAGAGCCGCTGCCCGTCGCGCAGACGCTCACTCTCGGGTTCGACCAGTCGGACCTCGACCCGACAGAGTTCTACGAGGAGACCGGGATCGAACCGCTCGAAGCCTGTCACATGGATACCGCCGTAACCGTCGTCGACGCGCACCAGTTCCAGTCCGCGATGGAGTCGACCGAACTCCTCGACGACGACGGCACCGAGAAACATCTCGGCAATCTGCTCGTCGAGCAGGTCGAGTTCTGTGACGTGTTACTGCTCAACAAGTGCGACCTCGTCGACGAGGCGACGCTGCAGGAGATCGAGGAGCTCGTCGAGACGCTCCAGCCCCGCGCCGAGATCGTCCGGACGACTCACGGGGCAGTCGACACCGACGCCATCGTGGACACCGGTCGCTTCGACTTCGAGACGGCCAGCCAGTCGGCCGGCTGGATCGAGGAGCTGCGGGAGCCACACGAATCGGCCGAGGAGGAGCACGGCGTGACCTCGTTCGTCTTCGAGGCGCGTCGTCCGTTCCACCCCGGACGGTTCGCCGCGCTGCTCGACGAGTTCCCCGACGCCGTGGTCCGCTCGAAGGGCCACTTCTGGCTGGCGGGCCGCGAGGAGGAGGCGATCATGCTCAACGTGGCGGG
>CAZNOA010000272.1:0-2558 GCA_964574565.1 uncultured Halobellus sp.
TCGGCCGGGAGCCGACGACGGCCGAGGCCGCGCTGTTCGAGAACCTCTGGAGCGAACACTGTGCGTACCGCTCCTCGCGGCCCCTCCTCTCGGCGTTCGACAGCGAGGGCGAGCAGGTCGTCGTCGGCCCCGGCGACGACGCCGCCGTCCTCGCCTTACCCGACCCCGCGGCCGCCGACACGCCTCCCGCCGACCGCGACGCCGACGACTACGGCGACCAGTACGTCACCTTCGGCGTCGAGAGCCACAACCACCCCTCCTTCGTCGACCCGTTCGACGGGGCCGCGACCGGCGTCGGCGGCATCGTCCGCGACACGATGTCGATGGGCGCGTACCCGATCGCCCTCCTCGACTCGCTGTACTTCGGCGGCTTCGACCGCGAGCGCTCCCGGTACCTCTTCGAGGGCGTCGTCGAGGGGATCTCCCACTACGGCAACTGCATCGGCGTCCCGACCGTCGGCGGCAGCGTCGCCTTCCACGACGGCTACGAGGGGAACCCGCTCGTCAACGTCGCCTGCGTCGGGCTGACGAACGAGGACCGGCTCGTCACCGCGGAGGCGCAGGCCGCGGGCAACGCGCTCGTTTTCGTCGGCAACGCGACCGGCCGGGACGGGCTCGGCGGCGCCTCCTTCGCGAGCGAGGACCTCGCGGAGGACGCCGAGACGGAGGACCGACCCGCGGTGCAGGTCGGTGACCCCTACGCCGAAAAGCGGCTGATCGAGTGCAACGAGGCGCTCGTCGACGAGGAGCTCGTCCTGTCGGCGCGCGACCTCGGGGCGGCGGGCCTCGGCGGCGCCTCCTCGGAACTCGTCGCGAAGGGCGGGCTCGGCGCCCGGATCGACCTCGACCGCGTCCACCAGCGCGAGCCGAACATGAACGCGACGGAGATCCTGCTCGCCGAGAGCCAAGAGCGCATGTGTTACGAGGTCGCTCCCGACGACGTCGGTCGCGTGCGCGAGCTCGCCGACCGGTTCGACCTCGGCTGCTCGGTCATCGGCGACGTGACCGACGGGAACTACGTCTGTGCGTTCGCGGGCGCCCCGGAGGAAGACGACGCCGAGTCCGAGATCGTCGTCGACGTCGACGCCGAGTTCCTCGCCGACGGCGCCCCGATGAACGACCTCGCGAGCGAGACGCCGACCCAACCCGAGCGCGCGCTCCCGGACGCCGCGCCCGGGCTCGCCGACGCGGTCGAGGCGGTCGTCGCCGCGCCCTCGACCGCGAGCAAGCGCTGGGTGTACCGACAGTACGACCACGAGGTCGGCGTCCGGACCGCGATGAAGCCCGGCGACGACGCCGCAATCATGGCGATTCGGGAGACGGAGTCGGGAGACGGGCGCGGTGACGGCGACGCCGCGGACGCCGACGGCGTCGGGCTCGCGCTCTCCGCGGGCGCGAACCCCAAGTGGACCGAGACCGCGCCGTACGAGGGCGCCCGCGCAGTTGCGTTGGAGAACGCGACCAACCTCGCGGCGAAGGGGGCGGTCCCGCTCGCTGCGGTCGACTGTCTCAACGGCGGCAACCCGGAGAAGCCGGACGTGTACGGCGGCTTCAAGGGGATCGTCGACGGGCTCGCCGACGCCTGTGCCGGCCTCGACGCCCCCGTCGTCGGCGGCAACGTCTCGCTGTACAACGACAGCGTCGCCGGCCCGATACCGCCGACGCCGACGCTCGCGCTGATCGGGACGAAACGGGGATACGACGCGCCGCCGGCCGCCCTCGACGCGGACCGCGCCGACGACTCCGAACTCCTGCTCGTCGGTGCGGGCGGCGACGCGCTCGGCGGCTCCGAGTACCTCGCGCAGGCGGGCGGCACGGACCGATTCCCGGAACTCCCCCGCTCTGAGGACGGCGAGTTGGCCGACCTCGTCGCGACGCTCGCGGCGGTCGCGCGCCACGAGGCGACGCTCGCGGCCCACGACGTGAGCGACGGCGGGCTCGCGGTCGCGCTCGCGGAGTTGGTGACCGAAGCGGCCGGCGCGGACGTGACGCTCCCCGACCGGACCGCCGCCTTCGAGGAGACGCCCGGCCGACTGGTCGTTCAGACCGCGGACCCCGAGGCGGTCGGCGACATCGCCGGTGACCTCCCGGTGTTCCGGCTCGGCGACGTGACGACCGACGGGACGCTGTCGCTGTCGGTCGGCGACGAGTCGATCGCCCTCGACGCCGACGCGATCCGCGAGCTCCGCGGCGTGATCGGACGCGAGCTGGCCTGACCCCCGCCCCTGTTCTCGCCGGGGAGTTGTCGCGAAGCGAAAGCGAGCGATACGCTTTTAGGTGTTCCTAAAATACGTATCGCCAGCAAGGAGACGCCGACGTCGCGGCGTTCGAGATATCGATGGCTCACACGAAATCAGCCGGCACGAGAATATCGGGCGGGGAGTCGAGCGGATCGCCCGCGGATCCCGCGCCGGATCCGGTGTTGTCGCTGTCGGAAGTCACGAAGGAGTTCGGGCCGGAAACCGCCGTCGACGGTGTCTCGCTCGACGTGCGACCCGGCGAGCTGCTCACCTTTCTCGGCCCGTCCGGCTGCGGGAAGACGACGACCCTCCGGGCGA
>CAZNOA010000273.1:0-2558 GCA_964574565.1 uncultured Halobellus sp.
GGTGGGTGGTGTGGGAATAGGTGGGTGGTGTGGGAATACGTAGGGCGTTATCTCCGGGAGACATTCGGTCGTTGCTGGAACAGTCGATTTGGTCAATCCGGCTGTGTCGCAGGGTCGAATGGTCGTAGTACGAACACCACTCCCGGTCGCAGCACGAATGTCCTGCCTGAACCGTTCACCAATCTGTTCGACAGGTTCACATACCTTTTTACTCCGTTCCCGAAAGGAGAAACACATGGGACTAGATGACGATGCTCGGGAGTACCATCGGCAAGAGCCTCCGGGAAAGATAGCGATCGAGACGACGAAGCCGACGAACACCCAACGAGACCTCTCGCTGGCGTACTCGCCGGGCGTCGCGGCACCGTGTCGGGACATCGCTGCGGATCCGGAGTCGGTGTTCGAATACACCGCGAAGGGGAATCTCGTCGCGGTCGTCTCGAACGGATCCGCCGTGCTCGGTCTCGGTGACATCGGTGCGTCAGCGTCGAAGCCGGTCATGGAGGGGAAAGGCGTGCTGTTCAAACGCTTCGCAGACATCGACGTGTTCGACATCGAACTCGATATCGACGCGGTCGACCCGTTCTGCGAGGCGGTCAGCGCCATGGAACCGACCTTTGGTGGCGTGAATCTCGAGGATATCAAGGCGCCGGAGTGTTTCGAAATCGAAGAACGACTCCGAGAAGAGATGGGGATCCCGGTGTTTCACGACGACCAGCACGGGACAGCGATTATCTCCGGTGCGGCGCTGATGAACGCGGTCGACATCTCGGGGAAGGACCTCTCGGAGATCGAAATCGTCTTTTCGGGTGCGGGCGCGTCTGCGATTGCCACCGCCCGGTTCTACGTCTCGCTCGGCGTCCGTAAAGAGAACATCACGATGTGCGACTCCTCGGGGATCATCACCGAGGAGCGCGTCGCGAGCGGCGGAGCCAACGAATACAAGAGCCAGTTCGCCAGCGACGTTGAGGGCGGTGACCTCGCGGACGCGATGGAGGACGCCGACGTCTTCGTCGGACTCTCAGTCGGCGGGATCGTTTCTCAGGAGATGGTTCGGTCGATGGCGGCGGATCCGATCATCTTCGCGATGGCGAACCCCGATCCGGAGATCACCTACGAAGACGCCAAAGACGCCCGCGACGACACGGTGATCATGGCGACGGGCCGCTCGGACTACCCGAACATGGTGAACAACGTGCTCGGGTTCCCGTTCCTGTTCCGCGGGGCGCTCGACGTGCGAGCAACCGAGATCAACGAAGAGATGAAACGGGCGGCAGCGGAGGCGCTGGCGGAACTGGCACGCCAAGACGTGCCCGACGCGGTCGTGAAGGCGTACGGCGACGATCCGTTGCAGTTCGGCCCGGACTACGTCATTCCGAAGCCGCTCGACCCGCGCGTGCTCTTCGAGGTCGCCCCCAGCGTGGCACAGGCCGCGATTGAGTCGGGTAGCGCACGAACCGAGATCGATCTTGAGCGGTACCGCGAGCGGCTCGAAGCCCGACTCGGGAAGTCGCGCGAGATGATGCGAGTCGTGTTGAACAAGGCGAAAAGCGATCCGAAGCGGATCGCCCTCGCCGAGGGGACCGACGAAAAGATGATCCGCGCGGCGTATCAGCTCTCCGAGCAAGGGATCGCCCAACCCGTGCTTCTCGGTGACGCCGAGCAGATCACTCGCACCGCTGATCGGCTCGGACTCTCGTTCCGGCCCGAGATCGTCGATCCGTCGGATCGCGACGTCTCGGCGTACGGCGACCAGCTCCACGAGCTCCGGAAGCGCAAGGGGATCACCCGTCGTGAGGCGAACGATCTGGTCCGACGGGACACGAACTACCTCGGGAGCGTTATGGTGAAGTCGGGTGACGTCGACGCGATGCTCACGGGGCTGACTCACCACTACCCGTCCGCGTTGCGGCCGCCCCTCCAAGTGATCGGCTCCGCTGACGACACGGAGACGATTGCCGGGGTGTACATGCTCACTTTCAAAAACCGGGTCATCTTCTGTGCGGATACGACCGTGAACCAGGATCCCGGGGCGGAAACCCTCGCGGAGATCACGCGACACACCGCTGAGCTCGCCCGGCGTTTCAACGTCGAACCGCGGGCGGCGATGCTGTCCTACTCCAACTTCGGAAGCGTCGATAACGCGGGAACGCGGAAGCCGCGTGAGGCGGTCGAGATCCTCCACGACGACGTCGACGTGGACTTTCCGGTCGACGGTGAAATGCAGGCGGACACGGCGGTCGTCGACGATATTCTCAACGGAACTTACGACTTCTCCGAGTTAGACGAGGCCGCAAACGTCCTGGTCTTCCCGAACCTCGAAGCCGGAAATATCGGATACAAACTGCTTCAACGGCTCGGCGGCGCGGAGGCCATCGGCCCGATGCTGGTCGGTATGGATCAGCCGGTGCACGTGCTTCAGCGGGGCGACGAAGTGAAGGATATCGTTAATCTCGCAAGCGTCGCCGTCGTCGACGCTCAAGAGTAAGACGAGCGCCACTCCGGGCGAACGGTTCCGAATTCACTAACAGCTCTAGTAATGCTTGAGAGTGTGCCGG
>CAZNOA010000274.1:0-2554 GCA_964574565.1 uncultured Halobellus sp.
CCGGCCGCCGGCGGTCGACTCGCGACCGACGCTCGCGACCGACTCGACCGCGTCGCCGACGCCGTCGCGGGTCGCCTCCGACCGACCGTCTACTGCGAGGAGTGGTCCGACCCGCCGATGGCCGCCGGCAACTGGGTCCCCGACGCCGTCCGCGCCGCGGGCGGCCGGTACCCCTTCGTCGACGCCGGCGACCGCTCTCGAGAGGTCGACCTCGAGACTGTCGAGGCCGCCGACCCGGATCACGTCGTCGTCCACGTCTGCGGCCACGGCGACCGGGTCGACCCCGAAACCGTCGAGAACCGCGACTGGGATGTCGACGCGCCGGTTCACGTCATCGACGACTCGCTTTTGAACCAGCCGAGCCCCGCGCTCCTCGACGGCGTCGAGCGACTGGCCGGGTTGCTGCATTCCGAGAGCTATTGACCGCCGGGTGCCGAATCCCGGTATGCGAATCGGCGTCGGCAGCGGTAACCCGGTGAAGCGGCGCGCGGTCGAACAGGCGGTCGGATCGGCGCTGGGCGACGCGCCCTCGGACGACTCCGGGGTGACTACGGTCGACTCGGTCCCCGTCTCCTCCGGCGTGAGCGAACAGCCGACCGGCCACGCCGAGACGATAGCCGGCGCGGAGAACCGAGCGGACGCCGTCCTCGATGCCGGCGAGTACGACCTCGCGGTCGGTCTCGAAGGCGGTGTCGCTCGGTTCGACGGGGCCGACGGACTGTTTCTCGTCATGTGGGCGGTCGCCTCGGACGGCACGCGGGTCGGCCGCGGCGCCGGCCCGAGCCTTGAGCTCCCGGCTTCCGTCGCCGCCCGGATCGAACGCGGCGAGGAGCTCGGTCCCGTGATGGACGACACCCTCGACACCACCGGCATCGCGAGGCGCGGCGGCGCGGCCGGAGCGCTCACCAACGGCCGCGTCGACCGCGCGGACGCCCTCGAGACGGCGGTCGCCGGCGCGCTCGGTCCCTTCGTCTCCGCGTTGTACTGACCCAGCCGGCTCGGCGGTCACGGTCTCGGACCGGACCTCGCCGTTCGAAGCGCTCGTCCATGTTCGAGAATCGTACCGGATCGCTCCTGAGCGACCCCCTCGCTGGCGGCTGTCGTCGCCACGAACCGAAAAACCGCCAGACTGCACGGTGTTAACCCGATCTACCAACCGCCTTATGACGCGTGCTGTACTGACTACTGGTATGAGCACGGCACAACTCGACGCGGCGGGCGCCGACGCCGTCGGTCTCTCCGCGAAACAGGCCCGCATTCTGCGGTATCTCCGCGAGAACGCCGCCGATCGGACGTATTTCAAGTCTCGGCTGATCGCCGACGACCTCGAGCTTTCGGCCAAGGAAGTCGGCGCGAACATGGCCGCCGTCGCGGAGGCCGCCGACGACATCGACGTCGAGAAGTGGGGCTACTCGTCGGGGACGACGTGGATGGTTACCGCCTGAAAAGCAGTTCTCCGCGCGTTTAGGGGTCGTACGCGACGAGCTCCGCCGCGTCGTCGGCGAACGCCACGGCGTCGGCGTCGAACGAGTCGGCGTACCGGACGACGAGAGTGAGCAGCCGCTCCGGCTCGGTCAGCGCGTAGCCGTCGGTCCGATCGAGGAGTCCGGCAGCTTCGAGGTCGGCCGCCGCCGCGCTTATGGTCGGTCGAGAGACGCCCAACTCGGCGGCCAACGCCGCGCCGGTCGCGTCGGGGGTTCGCAACAGCGCGAGGATCATCCCGCGGGGGGTGTCACGTCGGAGGTACCCGAGCGCGCGCTTGTCGAGGTCGTCGAATCGCCCCGCCGGGAAGTACCGGCGGTAGTCGGCGTCCTTCGCCGACTCGATCTCGCCGTCGTCCACCAGCTTCCGGAGGTGATGCTGCGCTTCGCCCGTTCCGAGCTGGAGGTCGTCGCGGAGCTTCGAGAAGTGGGCACCGGGGGTCGTCGGCACGTATCCGCGGATCGCTTCGCGGGTCTCGTTGGTGTCGCCGCCGGCGTCGGCGCTCGCGGTTCCGACGAACGGGGCGGCCGCTCCGACGGCGGCGAATCGCCGGAGCGTCTCGCGTTTCCGCCCGTCGAACCCGTCTGTCACATCAGTAAACAGTCGACGCCTCGACAAAAACACTTCGTTCAGGGCGGAATCGCCGGAACCCGTGTCGACTCCGTTGCCGATCGGACCGAGCCGGCCGTCGGGACGCCCAATCTCTTTCAGCCCGGCCGTCGGCACGGCCGAACCCTTTCATCCCGACTTCGGTACGACCGGTCGCTCGTCAGTCCGGTCGCTCGCTCAGCTCTCGCGTTCGACCTCGGCGTCGATCTCCTCTTCGTCCATCTCTTGGATGACCTCGTTGGCCGACTTGATGTCCGCGCCGGCGCCGCCGGCCTTCACGGCCTCCGCCTCCTTTTCGAGCTCTTCGACGTCCATCTCGGCGGCCTCGTCGATCTGCCCGAGAATCTCGTCGATGTCGTCGAGCCCGAGCATCTTCCGAGTGTCGTCGTCGAACTCCTGCCCTTCGAGCCCCTCCATCTGCTGGACGTCGGAGCCGGACAGCGCTTTGCCGTAGCGGCCGACG
>CAZNOA010000275.1:0-2550 GCA_964574565.1 uncultured Halobellus sp.
CCGTGGAACGCGCCGTCGAAGGTGATCGCGTACTTCGCGCCGTCGGAGTCGTCGTACGCGATCTTGATCGCGTTCTCGACGGCCTCCGCGCCGGAGTTCGAGAGGAAGACGGTGTCCATGTCGTAGTGCGCCGTGATCTCCGTGAGCCGCTCCATCAATCCGGACGCGCCCGGAACCCCGTCACCGGGGGAGTCCCCGCCGGCGACGTAGAAGTCTTGGCCGGCGACCTTCAGCGGATCGACCAAGTCGAACTCCGCGAGCGGCTCCATGATGAGCGGGTTGTTATAGCCGAGCGGCGCGGCGGCGACGTGACTGGTGAAATCCAAGAGGACGTTGCCGTCGACGTCGGTACAGAAGGGCCCTTCGGCGGGAGCGGTGCGGTCCCAGACGAACTCGTAGACGTACGTGCTCGGGGCGGCCGACTCGTGGTGGTAGTCGACCCACTCCTTCGCGCGCTCGCCCGGGAGGTCGGTGACCTCGGGCGTCGCCGTGTCTCGATCCATGTCGACGGGTCGCACCCGAATCGAATAAACTCGGGGTTGTCACGGAAACCTTGGAGAAACGTCCAACTTCGTGGCGAGAGAGCGGGAAGTCGAACGAGAGGGGACGACCGGTCAGCGAGCCGTGTACGACCGGATGGGGAGTCTGGCGGCCGGTCCGAGCGGGGCCGGTCAGTGGTCGACGTACTGCGACTCCCACTCCGTCCGGGCGTCGATCTCGCGACGCCCGCGTCGGGTCAGCGTGTAGTAGTTCGTTCGGCGATCGCGTTGGCCTTTCTCGACGAGCCCCTTCTCGACGAGGGTGTCGAGGTTGGGGTAGAGGCGCCCGTGGTGGATCTCCTTCTCGTAGTAGTCTTCCAGTTCCTCCTTGATAGCCAGCCCGTGAGGCTCGTCTAAGCCGGCGATCACGTAAAGCAAGTCACGCTGGAAACCCGTGAGGTCGTACATGCAACAGTTCATACATACCCATTGTAAATAAATAAATATACCGTTACGAACGGCATCGATACGTCGGATAACCCGGTCTACCGCGTTCCTCAGTCGAGATGCGTCGTGTCAGGGTAGCAACTGCACATCGGAGTGGCGGCGGGATCTCCGACTCAATTCACAATCTGTTTGTCATTTCATCCTCCGCACGAGCCGTAGTCTCAGACGACAAGCCACAGTTCACGACGACGGGGAGCCAGCACCGTCGCTCGCCGGTTCGCGTCGTGTGAAAGGAAAATGGCACGCCCGACGCGGAAAAAAGCCGCGTCAGGCCTGCCAATTGGTCCCCGCTGACGCTTCGGCCCTCCAGACGAAGCGTCACGTGGTGATACAGCGTTGTAATTAATAAACCTAACGAGCGCGCGCTGCCGTCGTTCGAGCGGGCGCCTGCCCGCGGCGACCTACATGTGTTCCTCTTCTAACACCCAGCCGAGCGCGCGCTTGTAGTGCGTGAACAGCTGCTCGACGCCGCGGTGGTTCATCTCCTCGTCGTCGAGCTGCTCGCGGAGGAACTCGTACTGCTCTCGGACCTCGTCTTCGGAGCGCATGGTCGCACGTCGGGCGGGCTGCGGATAGTGTCTGTGCCCGTTCGCGGGCGCCCCCTCGGTCGGAACGAATCGACGGCGAACGATACGTTGATACGTCGACCGCCGGTAGTGGCGGAGACGATGGACGACCGGACGCGCGAGTATCTGAAGGGGCGGTTCGGAGACTACTACCGCCGCGCCTCCCCGGCGCTTCCGCCGGACGCGAACCTCCGTGAGTGGGGTCACATCCCGTGGACGCCCGGCTCCGGCACGACGATGGTCCGCCACCAGTCGCTGTACGACTTAGGCGACGTCGACACCTTCTTTGCGGACAACGCGCCCAGACACGCCTACTTCTCCGCCGCGCGCTACGACGACCCCGGCGCGTCGACGATGTCGACGAAGGGGTGGCGCTCCGCCGACCTCGTCTTCGACCTCGACGCCGACCACCTCCCCGGCGTCGACCCCGAGACGACGGCGTACCCCGAGATGCTCGCCGCGTGTAAAGACGCCCTGCTCCGGCTGCTCGACTTCCTCGACGACGACTTCGCCTTCGACGACCTCACCGTCGTCTTCTCCGGCGGGCGCGGATATCACGTCCACGTCCGCGACGAGGACGTCCGCGAACTCGACAGCGAGGCCCGACGGGAGATCGTCGACTACGTGCGCGCGATCGACCTCGACACCGACGGGCTGATCCGCACCGTCTCCGACCGGGGGACGACGAAGCGCGTCCTCCGCGCCGAGGGCGGCTGGGGGGCCCGCGTCCACGCGGCGCTCGTCGAGTACGCCGACGACCTCCGAGACATGGACGAGGACGCGGCCCGCGAGCGGCTGATGGAGCTCGACGGCATCGGCGAGGGGCGCGCGGAGACGATCCTCGGCGCCTTCGAACGCAACCCAACCGCGGTCCGCGAGGGGAACGTCGAAGCCGGCGGCCCGGGCGTTCGACGGCTCGTGAGCGCGCTCGCCTCGCGGGTGGCCGCGACCGACACCGCGCCGATCGACGAGCCGGTCACGACCGACACGCGGCGGCT
>CAZNOA010000276.1:0-2545 GCA_964574565.1 uncultured Halobellus sp.
GCTTCACGCGCCCCTCGCCGACCGCCTCGATGGCGCGTTTCCCGCGGTCGCCGTGTTCGTCGACGATGGCTGCCGCGATCGGGCCGGATAGCTCCCCGGTCTCCGCGATCGCCGCCTGCCAGTCGTCGACCGGCTCCATGCCGCCTCATTCTCGGGCGTTCGGTTAAACACCGTCGGTCAGGCGAGCGATCCGGGCGGCCGCGGCGACCCGACGAGCGAACGCCCTCCGGACGGTGACCGACACGTCCCGATTTTCGTCGACTCTCAGGGCTGCGGTCTCTGCAGCGGAAGACATACCGTAACGGAGGGCGCGTGCGTCCCGCCGTTCGCCGTCCCCGAATCCGTTCGCGACGAGATCAGAGACAAGACGGTCGCGATCCTCGTCACCGGTCGGAACCTCCCGGGATCGAAGCTCGAGCAGGTGATACGCGACCCGTGAGCGCCCGGCCACACCACACGCGTCTCTACCCGGCGGACCGGCCGTTCACTCGACCGGCCACTCGACGAGCGAGCCGTCGTAAAACGTCTCGGCTTGCCGTTCGAGATACGTCCGCTGTGCCGTCCGGACCGCGTCGGCCGGAGACGCCCCGGCGTCCAGTTCGCCCGCGACGAGCCGGCGCTTCCAGCGTTCCGGCGACGTCCGCCTCTCGACGCGCTTTCGCAGCGGCTCGATCCACGCCGCCGCCTCCTCGGCGGTGAGCCCTCGCGTCTCGAGACCGGCGACTGCAACGTCGAACAGGTCACCGTACAGCCGGTCCGTCTCCGTGGTCCGCGCTCCGTCGGCAGTGATCCACGCCAAATCGGCTGCGAGGCCGTCTCTGACCGCCGCGTAGAAGTTCTCCCGAGCGACGTCCCACGGCAGATCGGTCGCCGGGTGCTCGCTCGCGGTGAGTCCCACCAAGAGGCCGGCGACGGCCGCCACGAGCGCGACGGTGTCGGGAAGCGTCGGCTGTCCCGGGAGCGGCCGGAACTCGATCCGGGCACTGGCGTCGGACCCGGATCCCCCGTCGAACACCGGCCGGACCCACCGCCAGTAGCTCCCGTGTTTGTGTCGGAAGTGAACGAACGCGTCGTCGAACCGTTTGCCTCCCTCGATGAGCGCCGGCACGATGGTCTCGTCTGCAACGATCCGATCGACGGCCTCGGCAGGCGTGCCGATATCACGCGGAAACGCCACCTTCGGCTCGCCGTTCGCGGGGTTCATCATCCCCTCGTACACCGGGATCCGGGTCTCGGCGCTGGTGGCCGTAAGCAGCAGCTCTCGGGTGAGCGCTTCGTCATCGTACAGCTCCGGCGGCAGAAACGGGGAGTTCGCGGCGAGCGCGAGCAGCGGGCCAGCGATCCGCAACGCGTTGTTGTGATACGCCGGCAGGTCGTCGACGCGACGGGGTTGCACGTGCGGCTGTATCGAGGTCGTGACGCTCACGGGACCGGCGGTGTCGCTGTCGATGGTCGCGCCGGGCTGTTCGATACGTCCCTGCAGGGGCGTGTGTTCGTCGACGCTCCCGAAGCCGTGGTATCTGACCGCGTTGCTGACGTTGATCGCGAGCGAGAGCCCCTCCTCGCGTGTCGCCTGCATGAGGTATCCCTCGGTCGTCGCGTTGACCGGGCCGATGGTCCACATCCCGTCGCTGACGAATCGCATCCCCTCCTCGCTCGCCTGCCGCTGGAGGCTCCGCAGCTTGGACTCTGTTCCCCGTCGCAGGGCTGCCAATCCGGCGTCGTTGCACGGGTACACCGCCGAGGTGAGTTCGGCGTTATGTAACCCGATCTCGCGTTCGAAACCGAGGCAGTCGAGCAGCGACCGCGGCACACGCCGGATCCGTCCGCTCTCCGATTCGACCGCGTAAAACTCGTACTCGAGCCCGATGGTCGCCTGTTCGTTGTCGAACGTCCCCGCCTCGATGTGCTGTTTCAGCTCGCCGGCTTCCTCTCGCACGCGGCGCTCGAACGATTCGATATCGATCGTCTTCGACGCTCTGAGCTCTCTTACCGTGGTATTGGGCTCGGTCATTATGCCCGTGGTATGTTGTCAATTCACAAAAATTTTGGAGGGCGTCCGTCACGCCCCGGGGCGGCATCACAGCTCGGCGAACTGCTCGTATCTGCCGTCGCCGTCGAAGACGTAGACGATCCACTCTCTGTCCTTCTCGTCGGGCATCCCGGGAAGCGCGACCCCGGCGATATCCGGTTCTCTCTCGAATAGCTCGACGTCGACGATTACGATCCAGACGGGCAGTATATCGCCGTCATTCATCGTCCTGCAAGCGGAACGACAATCAAAAATGGAGTAGGTAGAGAGCGACTGATAGCGTTATCAAACAGGGTGTGCGGGCTCATCGACGGCTGGATAGCGAATCGACAGCCCGGTGTTGACGACGAGTTCGGCAGGCGATTATTAGTGTTGGCCATCGAACGGGCGAGCACATCGATCAACGCTTCGGGGAGATCGTTATAGGTACACAAGGCCCTGTATTTCCACTGGAGAGCGTCCCCACGACCGTGATCCAGACGATTGTGACGCGATGGTGTATACTGCCGCGTT
>CAZNOA010000277.1:0-2536 GCA_964574565.1 uncultured Halobellus sp.
ACCCTCCTCGAAACGGCCGACGACGACGCGCGATACCTCGCGGCGATCGTCCGGGGGGACGACGCGACAGGCGGGACGGCGGCCACGGGCGGCGACGACGGCCCGTACGGCCTTGCGCTCGCGGACGTCACCACCGGACGGTTCCTCGTCACCGAACTCGAGACCGCGAGCGACCTCCGAGCGGAGCTGTACCGGTTCGACCCTGCCGAGGTGCTTCCGGGACCGGCCGTCCGGAACGACGACGTCCTGCTCGGCGCGGTCCGCGAGGACCTGTCCGGCTCGCTCTCCGTCTTCGACGCGGAGGCGTTCGCGCCGGGGCGGGCGAAACACGCCGTCCGCGAGCAGTTCGGACGAGAGACCGCCGACAGCGTCGGGATCGACTCCGAGCCGGCGCTCCGCGCCGCGGGGGCCGTACTCGGCTACGTCGACGAGACCGGCGCGGGCGTCCTGGCGTCGATGACGCGGCTCACGGCGTACGGCGACGGCGACCACGTCGAACTCGACGCGACGACGCAGCGCAACCTCGAACTCACCGAGACGATGCGCGGCGACGTCGACGGGTCGCTGTTCGAGACGATCGACCACACGGTCACCGCCGCCGGCGGTCGGCTCCTCCGCGAGTGGCTCACCCGCCCGCGACGCGATCGCGACGCGCTCGACCGGCGGCTCGACGCGGTCGAGGCGCTGGCGTCGGCCGCGCTCGCGCGAGACCAGCTCCGAGAGGTACTGGCAGACGCGTACGACCTCGAACGGCTCGCCGCGCGAGCGACGAGCGGCAGCGCGGGCGCACGCGAACTCCTCTCGGTGCGTGACACCCTCGCGCTGCTACCGACGCTCGACGACGCGATCAGCGGCACGCCGCTCGCGGCGTCACCGGTCGGTGGCGTGCTCGACGGGATCGACGGCGGGCACGCTCGCGACCTCCACGGGGAACTCGCCGACGCGCTCGCCGACGATCCGCCGAAGACGAAGACGCAGGGGGGACTGCTGCGAAAGGGGTACGACGAGGAGCTCGACGGGCTGATCGAGCGCCACGAGGAGGTCGCCGACTGGCTCGACGGGCTCGCCGACCGCGAGAAGCGGCGGCACGGGCTCAGCCACGTCACTGTCGACCGCAACAAGACGGACGGCTACTACATTCAGGTCGGGAAGTCGGTCGCGGACCGGGTCCCCGAACACTACCGCGAGATCAAGACGCTGAAGAACTCGAAGCGGTTCGTCACCGACGAGCTCGAGGAGCGCGAACGCGAGGTCATGCGGTTAGAGGAGGCCCGCGGCGAGCTGGAGTACGAGCTGTTCGAGACGCTCCGCGAGCGCGTCGCCGCGGACGCCGAGCTGCTCCAGGACGCGGGGCGGGCGCTCGCGGAGCTCGACGCGCTCGCCGCGCTCGCGACACACGCCGCCGGCAACGACTGGACGCGCCCGGAGCTGACCGACGAGCGCCGGCTCTCGGTCGACGCCGGCCGGCATCCGGTAGTCGAACGGACGACCGACTTCGTCCCGAACGACCTCGAACTCGACGCAGAGCGCGGCTTCCTCGTCGTCACCGGACCGAACATGAGCGGGAAGTCGACGTACATGCGGCAGGCGGCGCTGATCCAGCTGCTCGCACAGGCCGGCTCGTTCGTCCCGGCGCGTTCGGCCACGGTGGGTATCGTCGACGGGATCTACACCCGAGTGGGCGCGCTCGACGAGCTGGCGCAGGGGCGGTCGACGTTCATGGTCGAGATGCAAGAGCTGTCGAACATCCTCCACTCGGCGACCGCGGAGTCGCTCGTCATCCTCGACGAGGTGGGCCGCGGCACCGCCACCTACGACGGGATCTCCATCGCGTGGGCGGCGACCGAGTACCTCCACAACGAGGTCCGCGCGCGGACCCTCTTTGCGACCCACTACCACGAGCTGACGACGCTGGCCGACCACCTCCCCCGAGTGGCGAACGTCCACGTCGCCGTCGACGAGCGCGACGGCGACGTGACGTTCCTCCGGACCGTCCGCGAAGGGCCGACGAACCGCTCGTACGGCGTTCACGTCGCCGACCTCGCTGGCGTTCCGGAACCCGTCGTCGGGCGCGCGAGCGAGGTGCTCGACCGCCTCCGCGAGGAGAAAGCGATCGAGGCGAAAGGCTCGCGAGGCGGAGACGGTGAACGAGAAAGCGATGGCGCCGAGGGCGACACGAAACAGGTCGTCTTCGACCTCTCGTCCGGATCGTTCACAGAGCGCGACGCGGGGAGCGGTCCTGCCGAGCGAGACGCGGACGGCGACGAGCGAGCGGGGGATGGGCTCGCAGCGGCCGAAACCGCCGAGAACGGGACTCGTGCGGCGGGGACGGGAGACGAGCGCGAGGACACGCTCGACCCCGAGACGCGGGCCGTGATCGAGGAGCTGAGCGGCGTCGACCTCGCGGAGACCCCGCCGGTGGAGCTGCTCTCGCGGGTGCAGGCGTGGCAAGAGCGGCTCGATACCGCCTGAGAACGCGAGCGTCTGACGTAAGAACTAATGTCTGACCTCGACGTGTGGTGTGTATGGGCATCAT
>CAZNOA010000278.1:0-2529 GCA_964574565.1 uncultured Halobellus sp.
GATGGTGCGGTCGCCCGGGGCGTCGATCGTGACGACGAGTTCGCCGCGGTCGTCGGTCTCGCCGACGGCGTCACCGTCGACCTCGATCGTCGCTCCGGCGACGGGCTCGTCGTACGCGTTCCTCACCGTCACGCGGGTCCGCTCGCCGACGATCACGCGCTCGTTCGCCGACGTGAGCGTCAGCGACGCGGTTCGCTGCGCCGTCACGTTCACGGTCATGTCCTGCTCGCGGACCGAGATCCGCTCGGGGGTCGGGTCGTACCCGTCTTTGACGACCTCCGCGGTGTACCCCACGTTCACGGGGACGTTCAGCGACGCCCTTCCGTCGGTGGCCGTCACCTGCGCGCTGTAGACGGACGAGTCCAGACTGACGGTGCTCGTCTCGATCTCCTCCGGCGGATCGAAGTGATCGTCGAGGACGCGGACGGTGAGCTCCACTTCTCCGCGCTCGATCTCGACCGTCGCGTTCGCTTCGCCGTCTATCGTCACTTCCTGTCTCGTCTCGAAGAATCCGGGTTTCACGACTCGGAGGGTGTACGTGCCGCGTTCGACCCGATTTGAGGCGTAGACGCCCGAATCGTCGGTCTGTCCGTGGTCAACGGTGAGGCCTCTCTCGCGGATCCGCACCCGTGCGTCCGCCTGTGGCCGGTCCCGCGTGTCGACGACCGATACGCTCGCGGTTCCGCTGCGGGAGACCGCGAGATCGACCTCTGACTCGCTGGCCTCGTCGACGGTGAGCGGTCTGTTGCGGATGTACGTGTCGTCCTCGACGTCGAGCTCGACGGTGGCGCTCTCCGGAACGTCGAGGAACACCCTCCCGTTGCTCGCCGTCGTTCCCGTGGCCGTCTGCGTCTCACCCGAATCCTCCCACGTCGCGACGACGTCGACGCCGCCGACCGGCTGGTCGTCTTGGTCGGTGACGGACACCGTGAGTGTCACGACGTCGGCTCCGGCTGCTCCTCCGGTCGCGAGGACGGCTACAGCGAAGACGGCGACACCGACTACTGTCAGGCGCTCGCGGTTCATGGATGAGAAGCGTACCCCGGGAAATATATAGATATGTGTACATTAAATGACTCTTCGCCGGAGTAATCTCTCCCTCATCGACGGCGTGAGCGGGCCGCGTGTCGGCACCGAGCGTGCCGCTCAGTCGTCTGCCGGCGCGTCCGGCCGGTACGCCTCGCTTATGGCCTTCCACTTTCCGGACCGGAAGCGCCAGTAGTTGATGGCGGCCGGAATCGTCGTCTCGGCCATGAACGCGAGATACAGCCCCCACAGCCCGATAGCCGGGAGTGCGACGCTCGGGACGGTCAGGTCGACGAGGGGCAGCCCGATAGCCGGCGTGGCGTCGTGGGCCCCCACGTACGCGAGCGGGATCGACACGCAGAACATCCCGAGGAACTGGCTCGCGAAGGGGACCTTCGTGTCGCCGGCGGCGTCTAACGGTCCCGCGGCGCCGCCCGAGACGCCCTGGAACACCACCGCGGCGCAGGCCGCGTAGACGAGGTTGACGGCGATCGGTACCTCCGGGCTGTCGGGGCTGTCCGCGAACAACACGACGATGTCGGTCGCGAACGCCGAGATGAGGAGCGCGCTCACGACGTACGTCGCCACCGAGAACCGGATGATATCACGGGCGTACGCCTCCGCCTCCGCCGGGTCTTCCGCGCCGAGCTCCTGCCCGACCAGACTGGAGGAGGCGAGCCCGAACCCCCAGCCCGGCGTGTTCATGATCCCCCAGATGCGCCGGGCGATGACGAACGCCGCGACGGTGTTCTCGCCGAAGACGTCGAGGATGGCTAACATCGGGAACTCCGCGACCGTCCACACGAGGTTGCGCGCGCCGACCGGCACCCCGATCTCGACGAGGTCTCGGAGCATGCCGGGGTTGAGATACGAGCCGAACGGGTCAATAGCGATCGGGAACGCACCGAGTCCGGGAAGCCGCCCGAAGACGAGCCCGAGCGCGAACCCCGCGGTCACGAGGATGTTCGAGAGCACCGTCCCGAGCGCGGCCCCCTCGACCCCCCAGCCCATGCCGAAGATGAAGAAGGCGCTGAGGAAGATGTTCGCGACGGCGCCGCCGGCTCGCACCTGCATCGCGGTGTACGCGTCGTCACAGCCGACGAGCACGCGGCTCCCCACCAGGTTGAGCGCGGCGAAGGGGACGCCGAGACCGACGACCCGGAGATAGTCACCTCCCAGTCGGATCGCCCGCTCGTTGCTGCTCAACACGTCGATAAACGACGCGGAGAAGGTCCAGAATATCGCCGCGACCGGGAGCGTGACGACGACGACGAGGAGGACGCTCGCGCGGACGGCGTCTCCCAGTTCGGCGTACGCCTCCGCGCCGTATCGCTGCGAGACCAAGGCGATGGTGCCGCCGGCGACGCCCCCGCCGATAGCGAAGGCGAGCCCCCAGTACGGACCGGCGAAGCCGACGCCGGCGACCGCGCTCGTGCCGACCGCGACCCCGACCATCGCCACGTCGACCGCGTTCTTCGACATCCGGGCGATCCCCGTGACGAT
>CAZNOA010000279.1:0-2529 GCA_964574565.1 uncultured Halobellus sp.
GACGACCCCGCCGGCCGCGAAGACGTTCGCGTACTGTACGGCGCCGTCGGCGTCGAGGGGTCGACCCCGCTCGTCGGGCCGGACACCGAACCGCGCGTACGGCTGGTCGCCGAAGGCGTCGTCGACGAACCACTCGTACCGGTCCGCGGGCTGTTCGACGTGGAGCCCGAACGCCGGCTCTCGGACGCCGTCCCGGTCGGAGTCGAGCCCCTTGCCGACGAGCCCGCCCGTCGCCAACACGAAGGCGTCGGCGCCGTACGGCGTCTCGCGCCCCTTCTTGTCGACGGACACCGTTTCGATCCGGCCGTCCGTCGCCGTCTCGACGCCGACGACGGGATTGCCGGTCTCGAACCGGACGCCCTCGGCGTCGAGGGCGTCGTACAGCATGTCTTCGAGACGGAGTCCGGGGAGGCTCGGCGGTCCCATCGGGACCTCGAACACCTCGGCGCCGAGCCGGTCGGCCAGTTCGGCGCGGACCGCCTCGCCGTGCTGGTCGCCGAGGAACGCCGGGAACCCGACGCGCTCGACGCGGTCGACCCCGCCCGCCTCATCGACGACGTCGTGGAGGTGCGGGCTCACGGCTTTCGCCAGCGCCTCGCGGGCGGGCGTCCCGTCTATCGCCTCGTCGTGGTCGAGCGCCTTCGCGAGCCGAGTGACCTTCGAGTCGGCGCGGAACGCCTCCGCGAACTCGACTTCGGCGCCGGCGACGTCGAACGGGACGCCCGCCGCCTCCAACCGTCCGGCGAACGCCCGCGCGTCGTACTCGGTCAGCGAGCGAAAGCCGACGATGAGGGTCGGTCGGTCGTCGCTCGCGAGGCCCGCCTCGGCGGCGGTCGGATAGCGTGCGGTCGGTTTCACGCTCCCGCCGAACGTCGGCAGGAGCGCGTTTCGGTCGGTGTGCCCCCCGCGGTAGGCGTCCCCGGCGATCTCGTCGAAGAGCGCGAGCCCGTCCCGGAGCGCGTCTACGCCGACGATCCGGTACGGGTGCGTCTCCGGGAGCCGGTCGATCGCGTCGAAGGGGTTCGCGAGCGGTCCTTCCGGGTCGGGCCACTCGTCGCGGTCGAGTTCGCGGCCCGCGGTCGGCGGCCCCTCGCGGAGGGGTTTCGCCGGCTCGGTCGCGGGCACGTACCCGAGCGCGTCGATCAGGCCGGACGCCTGTCGGAGCGTGCTCGACTTATGCGAGACGAGCCGGACGTCGGCTCCCTCGCGAGCCGCCGCCATCGCCGAGGTGATCGCGGCCAGCCCGCCCCCGACGACGAGGACGTCGCTACTGATCGCCATCGACGCCTCCGTTCCCTGCGCGCCCACTATCGGTCGCCGCGTCCTCCTCTGTGCGCCCACCGTCCGCCGCGGCCGTCCCGGTCCCACTCTCGTCGCCCAACCCCGTTGGGTCCCCCTCGGCGCCGGCGTCGAACGCGGCGAAGTCGACTTCGGCGTCGAGGTTCGCCGGGTCACCGTCGCGGTTCATCGTCGTCGCGTGCAGCAGGTGGTTCAACATCGCCTGCGAGAGCTGTCGCCCCCACAGCGCGTGTCGCTGGCCCTTCCAGCGCTCCTGATACAGCTCGTCTTCGGCGTCGCGGACGACGGGTTCCGGGTACTCCTGGGCGAGTTCGGCCGCCATCCGATGCGTGCAGAAGCCGCCCTGACAGTTCCCCATCGAGGCGCGCGTGCGAAGACGGACCGCGTTGAGATCGCTGCCTGCTTGGTCGATTCCATCTTGAACTTCCGCACGCGTGACGCCCTCGCACTCGCAGACGACGGGGTTCGGATCGGCTCCGCCCAACACGCTGTCGGCCCGGGAGCCGAGCCGCTGGCCCGAGCGGCGGGCGACCGGCGAGCGGAGTCCGAACTCGTCCATGAGCTCCTCCATCCGTGCGGGGTGTTCCGAACCGGGGAGCGGAGCGTCGGCGGTGTCACAGGTCGCTTCGTGGCCCAAGAGATCGCAGACGTGGTCGGAGATCGACTCGGCCATCATCCGGTAGGTGGTGAGCTTCCCGCCGACGATGGTCGTCATCCCGGGGAGGTCGTCGCGCTCGTCGTGATTCAGTAGGAAGTAGTCGCGGGTGATGTCCGTGGGGTCCTCGGTGCCGGTTCCCGGCGGCTCGTAGAGGGGTCGAACGCCCCAGAACGACCGCAGGGTTCGGGCGTCTTTCAGCGCCGGAACCAGCTCCGAGAGCGTCTCGATCATGAGGTCGACTTCCCACTCCTCCTCGGGGTAGTCCTCGGGGTCGTCGACCTCCTCGTCGGTCGTCCCGAGGATGCAGGCGGTCTCGTGGGGGACGATGATGTCCGCGTCGCCCTTCGGTCGACAGCGGTTGATGACGGTGTCGACCTGCCGAGTGTTCATCACGGTCATCACGCCCTTCGAGGGGCGGACCTCGACGTCGACGCCGGCCATCTCCCCGACCTGACCCGCCCACGCGCCGGTCGCGTTGACGACGTGGCGGGCGCGGATCTCCTCGGTCGTTCCGGGCTCGCGGTGGACGCGCTTTCCCGGACCGGTCTCGTGTTCGATCTCCACGCCGACGA
>CAZNOA010000280.1:0-2528 GCA_964574565.1 uncultured Halobellus sp.
TCGACGAGGCGATCCGCGCGTTCGACGGACCGATTCTCGGCCTCTGTGGCGGCTATCAGATCCTCGGCGAGCGGCTCACGGGGGCCGAGGTCGAGGGCACCGGCTCGGCCTCGACCGTCGAGGGGATCGGCGTCCTCCCGGTCGAGACCCACTTTACGACCGACAAGCGCGTGGAACGCGTGACGCGAACCGTCGACGGCACGGGCCCGATCGCCGGCGCTGGCGGGACGGCGACGGGCTACGAGATCCACATGGGCCGGTCGACGGCGACGGAGCCGGTCCAGCGCCCGCTCGGCCCCGAGAGCGCGGCGACCGAGCTGGTGTTGGGGACGTACCTCCACGGGCTCCTCGAGAACGAGTCCGTCCGAGCGGCGTTCCTCGAGGCGGTCTTCGACGCGGCGGGGACGCCCCGTCCGAGGGAACCGACGGCAACCGGGTCGGACTCGGGAGCCACCGCCGACCCGTACGACCGGGCCGCGGCCCTCGTCGCAGACAACGTCGACCTCGGCGCGCTCGACATCGACGCGCTCGCACCCGAGACGACCGAATCCGAGACGCTCTGAGCGAGGCCACGGGTCGCCCCCGTCGGAAGTTATATTGTGTCGAGTTCCCAATACCGGTCTATGAGCGACAGTACGGAATCGACGAGCGAGACGGGATCGGGGGGCGAACGGGCCGAACGCGAGCAGACCGAACGGGAACGGATCCGCGAGCGGAAGCTCGCCGAGCTGCGTGAGCGACTGGAGGAGGGGGAGCGCATCGGCGGCGACGAGCCCGGCGAAGACGGCGATTCGGCCGCCGGAGACGGCGATTCGGCCGCCGGAGACGGCGGGACGGAGACCCCCGAAGAGCCGGTCGAGATCGACGGGGTCGACGCGTTCCAGCGCGTGATCGGCAACCACCGAGTCGTCCTCGTCGACTGTTACGCCGACTGGTGTGGCCCGTGTCAGATGATGGAGCCGACGATCGCGGCGCTCGCGAGCGAGACGGACGCCGCCGTGGCGAACGTCGACGTCGACGCGAACCCGGAGCTCGCACAGCGGCTCGGCGCGCGCAGCATTCCGACGCTGCTGCTCTACGCCGACGGCGAACGGGTGGACCGGTTCGTCGGGGCACAGGACCGCGCGACCCTCGAATCGGCGATCGCGAACTACACGAACTGACGACGGCTTCCACCGCGGGCTGCGCTGCCCGTCACCCCTCCGACAACACCTCTTCGAGCAGCTTCCGTTGGGCGGCCGCGAGGTGTTCGGCGAACGTCGACGGCGCGATGTCGAGGGCCTCGGCGACGTCGGTCGCGTTGGCGTCTCGCGGCCGTTCGAAGTACCCCATCCGGAGGGCCGTCCGGAGCACCTCACACTGGCGGTCCGTGAGCCGGTCGCGGTCGACGAGCGTTCGGTCGGGGACGCCGTCGCCGTCCGCGGAGCCGTGAATGAGGTATCTGACCTCGATACGGTCGGCCCTGTCTTCGAGCCCGGCGACCACGTCGCGGAGCCGTTCGAGGTCGGGGAGGTGAAGCGTGAGATAGAGGGCCCCCTCCTCGGCGCGAGCGTCGACGATCGGACAGCCCAACTCCCCGATCACCCGGCATGCGCACGCGTCGTCGTCCGGACGGACGAACCGGTACACGCGCTCGTCGCCGAGGTCGACCACCGCCTCCGCGTCGATATCCGCGTCGACACGCTCGATCGCGGTCGGGTCGCGAACCCGGAACTCCTCGACGTGATCGCCGTCGCTGTACGTCCAGTTGATGCCGGTGATCGCCCCGTCGTGCCGGGTCGACACGGCGGCGGCGGGGCAGTTCTGGAGCCCGCGGAGCACCAGACCGGCCCGCACGCCGTTCGGCGCGTCCGACTCCGGCTCGGCAGCGGCCGATTCGTTCTGCCGGCTCTCCGCCGACTCCGCGGTCCGCGGCTCGTCTCCCGTCGTCTCGCTCCGCGAAACGCCGTCAGTTCCCATCACCGAAACGAAGGGTCGGGAGTCACAAAGACCTGATCCCCGACGAGACCTCTACGGGCTGGCGGTCGGCACTCCTCACACCGCGTACGGCCACACCCCCAACCGAGAACACCCGCAATACTGTGGGAGACACCGTATTTGCGTGCCGCTTCGAGCGGCAGGCGTGGAACGAGTCGTTCACGCGGTCGGCGCCGTCGTCTTGGTTGGTGCGGGAGCCGCGATGCTTCTCGCCGCGATCGGTGGCATTGCGATCGGACTCGAAGCCGGCGGTGCGCTGCTGGCCGCGGCGGTCCTCTCGGCCGTCGTCGTGACCGCCTTCGGCGGGGTGGTCGCCCGCGAGACCCGGTGGGCGCTGCGAACCGACGGCTTCGAGGTGACCAGAACGGACCTCGGCAACGCGGTCGCCGTCGCGCTCGCGGCGCCGATCACCTTCCTCCTCTCCGTCGAGGTCGGCGTCGGAGCGGTCGTCGCCTCCGCGCTCGTCGGACTGTGTGCACACCTCGTCACGGAGACGTACGGCGCGCCGGCGTACTGCGGCTCGTTCGTCGGGATGGCCACGCCGGCCGGCG
>CAZNOA010000281.1:0-2527 GCA_964574565.1 uncultured Halobellus sp.
GCGTTGGTGCGGTCGCGAGCTTCGCGCTCATCGCGTTCATGCAGCCGGCGTCGATCGTCATCGGATTCATACTGATGGTGGTCTGTTATCTGTGGTACCGCTACTACGCAACTGACGTCGACCTCAAAGGAGACTTCTGAGATGATACCAACACACACGCCGCCGACGGATGAACAGCGGATGACCGACCACGGAACGGCGGTGGCCGACGGCGGACAGCTGACGACCGACGGCGGACAGCCAGCGGTCGACAGCGAGCAGCACCCCGACCGCCCAACGATACTCGTTCCGCTGGAAGTACTGGAAGGCGACGCGCTCCCGGCGGGTATTCCGGCGCTCCTCGCGAACGCGCACGTCGTGCTACTCGGCTACCACGTCATCCCGGAACAGACGGCGACCGAACAGGCCCGCGAGCAGTTCGGTAAAAAGGCGATGTCGAAGCTTCAGCGGTTCGCCGACACGCTCACCGAGGCGGGCGCAATCGCCGAGACGCGGCTCGTCTTCACCCACGACAAGCAGACGACGATCGACCGCCTCATTTACGAGTACGACTGTATCGCGGTGTTGGTCCCGAACAGCGTGGAGCGTCTCGACTCCGTCCTCGTCGCCGTTCGCGGGACCGTCGGTATCGGCCGAAACACGCGGCTCGTCGCCGGGCTGTTCGCCGGCACGGACATCGGCGTGACGCTGTATCACATCCTCGGCGACGACGGACTCGAGGACGACGCGGAGACGCTGTTGAACGGGGTCCGGAGCGAACTCGTCGACCGCGGGATGGATCGGGACGCGATCGATACGCTCGTTGAGAAATCGTCCGAACAGACCGCTATCAACTCGATCGCGGAACTCGGCGAGACCCACGACGCGGTCGTCATGGGCGAGACAGACCCGTCGGTCACCACGTTCGTCTTCGGAATGCCCTCCGAACAGGTCGCGGAGCGCTTCCTCGGCCCCGTCCTCGTCGTTCAGCGGGCGCGACCGACGGCGGAAGACGAGACCGAAGCCGACGAGGGTGGCGGCCCCGAGGAGCCCCCCTCAGACGACCACTCCGACTGACTCACCGGTTCCGGAGCAGTTCGGGTTGTCGGCCGCGAGCCCGCCGGACCGTCCCGACCGCCTCGCGGCGCCGGGAGCGGAGTCGCCGAGCGACACCGACCGCGCCCGCGACTGCGAGGCTCGCGAGCAGCGCGGCCGTTCCGACCCCCCCGAGCCACGCGGCGGCGGTCGCGACGAGCAGCCCGCCGAGGACGATCGCGTAGGTCACCGTTGCGGCGGTGAGCGCGCCGACGGTCACGACGCCGCCGAAGACGGTGAGGGCGACCCCGTAGTGGACGGTCCGCCCGAGCCGACGTCCGAGACCGCCGACGGCGGTGTCGACAGCGCCGACGACGCGCGCTCTCCGCCCCCGCTCCTCGTCTTCCCTCGCGGCCTCCCGTCCGGCGTCGAACGCCGGTTGGGGGCCGTCGTCGTCGAGGTCGACCGGAAACCGCTCGCCGACGAGCATCTCGATGCCGCCCGGGCCGTAGCCGACCTCCTCGACGAGCCGGACGACCGGGTCGTCGGTCTCCCAGGTCTCCGGCAGCCGAAACGTCAGCGTGTGTCGCTCGCCGGTCGTCAACACCGTTATGGGGACGTGCAGCCGGTCGTCTTCGGCGTACGGCTCCGCGACGACCTCGGCCGTCGCACATCCCGCCTCGTCGGTGTACTCGCGGGCGCGGACGAGCCGCTCGGTCGCGCGGTCGGCCGTCATCGCCCGACCTCGCTGACGCGATGCCGGCGCCCGTCGACAGTAGGGGTTCGCATGATACGGTACGTGTATCCGTACCACGTCTCCCGGGGTGTTAAACGTCACTCCGAAACAGCGCGTCTCGCCCGCCTCGCGGGAAGCGGTTGGTTCGTGGCCGGGTCGCCGACACGATTCTCATCTCGGCGACGCCTCGTCCGCCGCGGCCTGCGCCTCACGGAGCGTGAAGCGGCCCTCGTACAGGGCGGTCCCGACCACGACCGCGGCCGCGCCGGCTCGCTTCAACGCGACCACGTCCTCGACGCTCGCGACGCCGCCGGAGGCGATGACGGGAATCTCGACCGCGTCGGCGACCGCCTCGACCGCCTCGCGATCGATCCCCTCAAGCTGCCCTTCGACGTCGACGTTCGTGAACAGGATCGCGCCCGCGCCGAGCTCCTCGTACCGCGTCGCGGCCGCGGCCGGATCGAGGCCGGTTCCCTCGGTCCATCCCGAGACGACGACCTCGCCGTCCTTCGCGTCGAGGCTGACGACGACGCTGCCCGGATGGGTCTCGTCGATCTCGGCGACGATCTCTGGCGATTCGACCGCCGCGGTGCCCAGTATCACGCGGTCGAGCCCCAGTTCGAGGAGGTCGCGTGCGCCCTCGGCGGTCCGGATCCCGCCGCCGAGCTGGAGGCCGACGCGGCCGCCGCTGCCCGCTTCGGCGCCGATGGCTTCGACCGCCTCCACGACCGCCTCGATCGCCGGCGCGTTGACGCGCTCGCCCTCGAACGCGCCGTC
>CAZNOA010000282.1:0-2527 GCA_964574565.1 uncultured Halobellus sp.
GTCCGCCCACCGACATCGAGCCCGACCTCCGCGAGCGCCTCGCGGACGACCTCGTGGATCGCGTCGGCGGGGGCGGTGCCGCCGGTAACGATCTCGACTGAGTTGTCGAGCCCGCGCGCCGCGACCTCGCGCTTAGCGAACGCGGTCGCCATCTGGCTCCGCCCGGCGTTGCGGACGCACATGAACGTCAGCGTGGTTTTTTCGTCTGTCGCCGCTCCTCCGTCGGTCCGCGTCTCGTTGGCTGTCATGGGTGGGTGTCGTGGAATGGTTGTTGGCGTCGATCGAGGTTAGCTGTTGGCCGTGACCGGCTCAGCGTCGGCGTTACGGAGCGACGCACGGAGCCCGGCTTCGGCGATGTTGCGTCCGTACTCGGCCGTTCGCGTGATGCTGTCGAGGACGGTCGCCAGCGCGTAGCCGTCCGCGAGCTCGCGGTCGTACAGGGTTCGATCGAGTGCGCTTGTCTCCTCGACCACGGCCGCGCCTTCGGTAAGGACGTCGCTGAGCGCCTCCGGATTCCGCCCGTTCATCGTCTCCGAGAGCGCACGACGGACGGCTGCGCGGGCGTCGGCCGCTAACTCAGTGAGTTCGACGGTGAGTTCGGCCGGCGGCTCGCTCTCGATCCGCTCGGCGACCTGAGCGATCTTCTCGGCGTGGTCGCCGATCCGTTCGAGCTGTCTGGCGACCGTATACTGATCGAACGTGGTGAGCCCGTCGCCGGCGCGGTCTCCGGTGACGTCGACGAGCGAGCGCTGGAACTCGCGGGCGACGAGCCCGAACAGTCGGTCGACCGAGTCGTCCCTGGCAGCGATCTGCCGACCGGCCTCACCGTCGGCCGACAGCGCCGCGTCGACGGCCGCTTCGTGGATCGAGAGCGCCACGCTCTCCAGCTGTGCGAGCGTCTGTGTCGGTGAGAGGTCCGCTACGTCGAGCATCGTTCGAACGACGATCTCGCTGTCGCTTTCCGTGGCTACCTCGACGCCGACGAGCCCGGCGGCGGCCTCACGCACCGCCTTACTGACGGCTCGATCCGGGCGTCCTTCGATTCGGACCGTCGTCGCACCGGCGACGTACGCAGCGACGACGATCTGTCCGATCTGTTCGGGATTGTACTGCGCCGCCGACACCGTCACCGCGTCTCCCGAGGAGCCGGCGTCGGACGGCGCGACGAGGATCCGGTCACCACGGGGATGAAGTCGAAAGCGGTCTCCGACCTCGATCCCCTGCGCGTTCGCCCACGGCTTCGGGAGCGAGACGGTGTAAGTCGTCCCGCCGGTGAGCTGTATCTTCCGCTCGTAGGAGCCGTCGGGATCGACCATATCAGTAGATCAGCTCGTCGTCGTTCTCCGCCATGTACAGCGCTCTGGCGGCGATGTTGACCGCGTGGTCGCCGATGCGCTCGAGGTCGCGGATCGCCAGAAGGGCACGTGAGACGTCGTCGATATCGTCGGTGAGGTCGTCCGTCCCTCTCTCCGAGGTCCCGTTTCTCGCGGCCTGCGCGCGGTCCGCCTCCAGCAGGTTGCGGACGACCGCCTCGCTGGCGCGGCGACAGCGCTCGTCGAGGTCGTCGTCGCGCGCCGCGACCGCTCGACAGGCGTCGGGATCGCTCGCCTCGTAGGCGGCGACCGCGTCGGAAACCATCTCGCCGGCGATGTCGGCGAGTTCGTCGAAGTCGACTACGGGATGAATCCCGCCTTCCGGGCCGCCGTAGCCGGCGAGGTTCGTCGCGAGGTCGGCGACGCGTTCGAGGTCGGTGCTAATCTTGAACGACGCGGTGACAAGACGGAGGTCTCCGGCGACCGGCTGCTGAAGCGCGAGCAGCTCGGTACAGTCGTCCTCAACGGCGAGATATCGCTTGTTCACCTCGTGGTCTCCCTCGATCACCTTCTGAACGAGCTCGTCGTCGCCGGTTTCTGCGGCCTCGATTGCGGCATCGTATCGGTTGGCGACGAGATCACCCATGTCGACGACGCTCGCTCGGAGCCCGTCGAGCCGCCGCTGGTAGTTCTCGCGGGGCATTAGCCGAACTTCCCCGTGATGTAGTCCTCGACCCGGCTGTCCGCCGGGTTCTCGAAGATCGTTGCGGTGTCGTCGAACTCGACCAGCTCGCCACCGGTGAGAAAGACCGCCGTCTTATCCGAGATCCGAGCGGCCTGCTGCATGTTGTGGGTGACGATGACGACCGTGTACTCCTCGACGAGCGTGTCGATGAGGTCCTCGATCTTCGAGGCGGCGACGGGGTCGAGCGCGCTCGTCGGCTCGTCCATCAGGATGACTTCCGGGTCCGGGGCGATCGCCCGCGCGATACAGAGCCGCTGTTGCTGGCCGCCGGAGAGGTCGAGTCCGGAGGTATCCAGTTTGTCACTTACTTCTTCGTACAGCGCGGCCCCCCGAAGAGCACGTTCGACGTCCTCCTCAGTCGCAGGTTTTCCCTGGACTTCGAGACCGTACGTGACGTTCTCACGGATGCTTTTTGGGAACGGATTCGGCTTCTGGAACACCATTCCGATCTTCCGACGAAGGGCGACCG
>CAZNOA010000283.1:0-2518 GCA_964574565.1 uncultured Halobellus sp.
GTCACACAGCGCGTCGACATCGCCGGAAGCGACGACCCGACCGCGAGCGAGAACGGCGACGCGATCGGCGTACGCGTCGACGAGGCCGAGGTCGTGTGAGCTCACGACGACCGCGGTGTCGTCGGCCGCCTGCTCGGCCGCCGTCTCGAACGCCCGCTCGCGCATCCCCGGATCGAGCCCGCTCGTCGGCTCGTCGAGGACGACCAGCGAGGGATCGCCGAGCGTCGCCTGTGCGATTCCGAGCAGTCGCCGCATCCCCCCCGAGAGCGCCTCGACGCGCCTGTCTGCGGCGTCCGCGAGCCCGACGGAGTCGAGCGCGCCGTCGGGGTCCGCGTCGACGAGCCGCGCGTAGAACGCGAGCGTCTGCCGCGCCGTGAACCCATCGCGAAACGGCACCCGCTGTGGGAGGTACCCGACCGGCTTTTCCCCGGCGGTATCCGGTCTGCGCACCTCTCCCGCGGTCGGTTCGACCACGCCGGCGAGCACGCCGAGCAGCGTCGACTTGCCGGAGCCGTTCGGGCCGATGACCGCCGTCAGCCCGGGGTCGATCGCGATCGAGACGGCGTCGAGGACGGGGACGCCCCCGTAGGTTCGCGTCACCGCGTTCACCGTCGTTCTGGCGTCGTCCGTCACGGGTACGTCACCGGTGTTCGGTCGGCGGCCGCCACCCGCCACGCGCCGCTCGCGACCGGGTGCGTCGAAGGCGCTGACGCGTTTTGCCGGACGGTTCGGCCGTTTCGATCGCTTCGGTCGTTCGCCTTGGTCTCCCTCGCCGCGGCAACCCGATCGGGCGCATGGGGCTCGGCGGCCGGTACGGGGTCGATGATGCTCCCGGATCTCGCGCCCGGGACGCTCCCGCAGAAACGGTCGAGCAGCGCGACCGCCGGCGACTCGCGAACCGCGACCGCCGCTGGCTCGCGGTGGAGGGCAGCGTCGACCGGCGCGGTCGGTCGATACGCCCGCTCACCAGGGTCGTGGAAGCCGACATCGGAACCCTCCCAGTAGTTGCCGCGGTCGCCGTCGGCCCAGACGCGGAGCGCGCCCGGCCCTGCGCCGGCGTGGTCGTCGTTTCCGACGAAGTCGTTCTCGACGACGCGGCTCGAGGGAACCACCGTGGTCGCTCGGGCCCCCTGCTCGTTGTCGACGAGCGCGTTGCGCTCGTACAGCGAACTCCGGGAGCTCGTCGAGAGGCCGAGCCCGTTGTCGACGAGCGCGTTGTGTCCGATGTACGTCCGCGTGCCGGACGCCTGGATTCCGGCACCGGACCCGCTGATTTCGTTGGCGACGATCGCGTTCCTCGCGGGTCGTGTCATGACCGTTATCCCGCCGTACACGGCGTCCCGGACGGTGTTGTCCGCGATGAGCGCGTCGCCGGTGTACATGAGATGAGCGCCGTACCGGTTCTCGACGAACGACGAGTTCCTGACGACCGAGCCGTCGGCGCGGTGGAGGTACACCCCGTCGCGGCCGCCGGCGAACGCGCTGTCGGTGACGGTCACCCGCGACTCGATTCCGGTGACTCCCATGAAGCCGTCTCGCCAGTCGTCCGTGCCGTCGACGGTGAGATCCCGGACCACCGCGTCCGAGCCCTCCCGGAGGAGCAACCCGCTCGCGCTCGTCTCGATGACCACGTCGTCGACAAAGAGGCCCGGCGCGTCGAGCGCACGGATCCCGGCGTCGCCGTGGCCGTAGCCGAGCTGGATATTGGTGTCCCACGCCTCGCCGTCGCCCGCCGTCGCTCCGTCATTCGACGCCGCCTCACGGGCCGCGTCCGGGTCGCGCGTCTGGTTCCCCGTGCCAGCGACCGCCAGGCCGGAAACGGCCACGCCGGGCGCACGGACCGTGATCACCGACCCGTTTCCGTCACCCCGGACCCGAGCGTCGTCGCCGACGAGCGTGATCGGTTCGGTCACCGTCACCGTCTCCTCGTACGTGCCGGGCGGGACGACGACGGTCGTGTTCGGCGGCGCCGCGTCGACGGCGGCCCCGATCGTGGGTTCGTCGTCGCCGACGACGACCGAAACCGGCCGGTCGCTGCGGCGTTCGGCGGCTGCGATCCGCTCGTCGGCCGCGTCACGGCGCTCCGGGGCCAACGAGCGGACCGTCGCCGCAGAGTCGACGTCGAACGAGGCCGCCCTGACCGCCTCCCAACCGACCACGGCCCCGCCGTGAGCCTCGGCGAACGAGTCGGCCGCACGCTCCGTTTCGAACGGAACGACCGTCTCGCCGGCCGGCGTGTGGGCGTCGCCGTCGACGACGTACACCGCTTCGTCGGCCGGGGTCCACGATGGCGTTCCCGTCGGGGACGACGCCGCGAACAGCCCGGAAGCGGTCGTTCCCGGCTCCCGGTCGTCGAACGTTTCGACGTACGCGACGAGCGGGTAGCCGAACTGGCTCTCGGTCCGGCCGTCGTCGAGCCGGTCGACGAACGACTCGATCCCGTTGTACCCGACGACGTACTGTAGCTGCGAGTAGAAGACCTGCGCGCGCGGCACCGTCGCCGACTCGGCCATCAGCT
>CAZNOA010000284.1:0-2507 GCA_964574565.1 uncultured Halobellus sp.
ACCGAGACGACCGACCCTCCCCACGAACGATGTATCACGGGCTGAACGGCGGCCCTGCCCCCTCGCCGCGTCCCCCTGCGGTCCGGACGACGGTGGCGTTTACGGCGCTGCCGTTCGCCGTCCTCGCGGCCGCCTCGTACCCGGTCGCCGCCGCAGTCGCGCTCGCCGCCTTCGCGGGTGTCGCGGCCGGCGCGGCCCTCCAGCGACGGTATCCGAACGCCCTCGATCGAGCGGTCCGAACGCCGGCGCCCGAACCGAGCGCGGTTCGTCGACGCTGACCCCCGCTGTCGCTTCTGACTCCCTGCCGATCAGCCCCTGTTTTTCGTCCGCGACCCGCTCGCGGGCCGCACTCCGCGTGGACGGCGCTTATGTATCACCGTCGCCGACGACCGTGCATGACCGACTCGGACCGCGGCGTCGACGACTCGGAAACCGACGCCGCCGACGAGATCGACGCCGCCCTCTCCGCGGGTGCCGCCCTGTTCAACGAGGGGTACGTCCTCGCTGCACACGACCCGTGGGAAGACGCGTGGCTCCCACTCGACGCGGACGGCGACGCCGCCGCCGACGAGCGGCTCCTCCACGGACTGATCGCCGCGGCGGCGGCGACACACCACGCGGGAACCCGAAACTGGTCCGGCGCGGTCGGCTGTGCGGGCAACGCGGTCGAGTATCTCGGCGCGGTCGACGCGACGGCCCGCGGCGTGGCGGTCGAGCCGGTCCGCGGGTGGTGCCGACGGCTCGCCGCCGATCCGGAGACGATCGAGCGCGCCGGACCCCCTGCGATCCGGATCGGCGATTCGGCGCCCGGCTTCGACGACCTCGACCTCCCGGCGGCGCTGCTCGCGGCGCCCGTGCTGGCCGGCGAGATCGATCCGGGAACCGAGGCGACGCTCGAACGGGCGGCGGAGCTCGCCCGCGAAGAGCGCGGAACGGCCCGGACGACGGTGACGGAACTGCTGTTCGCGTTCCTCCGTGACCCCGAGACGCGCCCGCAAGTGGCCGCGCGGCTCGCGGATCGCGTCGGACTGGCCGAGCGGAAACGGCGCGACGTCGACGACCTCTTTTAAGACGACCCTGTCAGGCGCCGTCGGCCGGCGAGTCCGGGTCCGACGGGAAGTTCGGCTCGGCGGGCGCGTCGTCTATTGGCGCCCCGGCGCCGTCTACGCCGCCCTCGCCTTCGGTGCGGTCGTTCGCCTCGTCGCTCCCGTTCGCCTCGTCGCCCGCCTTCGGCTCGCCCTCGAACGTGTAGTTCGCGGAGTTGTCGGCGGGATCGTAGCCGAGGATCTCGCGGGCGCGCTCGATGGAGTAGTAGCGACGGTCGTTGTTCGAGATGCCGTACACCACCTCGTACTCGTAGTCGGCCTGCAGACACCGGTCGAACAGGTGGGCACAGTCGCGGTGGGAGAGCCACATCGCCTGCCCGCGCTCGTACTCCCGCGGCGGGTGATCCTTCGTGAGGTTGCCGATGCGAACGCAGACGACGCTCATTCCGCGCTGGTCGTGGTAGAACCGTCCGAGCGACTCGCCGGTCGCCTTCGAGACGCCGTAGAGGTTCCCCGGCCGCGGAAGCTCCGTCCCGTCGAGCCGGTAGTCGTCGTCGGTCCGGTACAGATCCGGCGTCCGGTCGTCGGTCTCGTAGCCGCCGACGGCGTGGTTCGAGGAGGCGAACGCGAACTTCTCGACGCCGGCGTCGGCCGCCGCGCGCATCACCACCTGCGTCCCGTCGATGTTGTTGCGGAGCACCGAGTCCCACGGCGCGGTCTTCCGGGGGTCGCCCGCGAGGTGGATCACGGCGCCGACGCCCGCCATCGCCTCGCGGACCGCGCGCTCGTCGGTGATGTCGGCGACGTATCGGTCGGCGTCGGTGACCCGCTCGGGGACCTTCGCCGCCGGGAGCGGCTCCCTGTCGAGGAGTCGCCACTCGTAGTCGTCGCCGATGCCGCGGAGGATGGCCTGTCCCACCCGTCCGCCGGCGCCCGTCAGCAGGACCGGCTCGTCCATTCAGTCGGACGTGGGCGGGAGACGGGGATATATGCCACGGTTCGGCCGCGTACCCGTTGTTCGCGGTCGAGGCGGGTGAAAACGACGGGTGAGCCGGAGAACGCGCGTCTAGAGTTTCTTCCGCGAGATGTTGACGCCGGTCGGCGTGATGATGATCTGGTCGTCGCCCTTCTGGACGATGTCGCCGTCGACTTCCTGTGCGACCTGTCGGAGCTCGTCGACGATGTGCTCGATCGTCCGGTCCGACGTCGAGTGGCGGGTGATGTCCGCGATGACGAAATCCCCGTCGTAGACGGCGTCTTTGATCGGGATGACGTCGCCTTGGCCGCCGATTTCGGCGATGTGTACCTGCATGCCCGTTTCCGCGTGTGCCTCGGCGAAGTCGTCGAGGTCGAGCTCGACGTAATCGTCGACGGAGCGGTTACCGCCCCCGCCGAGGATCTTGCTCATGATGCCCATACACACCACACGTCGAGGTCAGACATTAGTTCTTACGTCAGACG
>CAZNOA010000285.1:0-2505 GCA_964574565.1 uncultured Halobellus sp.
CGACCGCGCTCTCGCTCGCCGTGGCCATCGCGACGACGGCGCTGCTCCTCGGCGGGGTCACCGTCTGGGCCTCGGCGACGGCGCTCTTCGACCGCTCCGACCCGGGAACCGAGACCGATTCGACCGACGCGGAGGCTGTCGCGGAGACGGACGACTCGACAGCCGCTATCGAGCCGGGCGATGAGCTCTCGGCGCCGGGCGCGGCACCACTGGCCACCGACGGCGCCGGCGAGGCGGAGCGATGACTCCGACCCGGCGGCTGGTCGCCGTCGCCGTGGCCGCGATGCTCGTCTGGAGCGTCGCCTTCGGCGGCGGGTACACCGTCGCGCTGTTCACCGCGAACGCCGAGGTGTCCGGCGCGTTCGAGACGGCCGACGAGTTCTCGCCGATCGACGCCGATACCGACGGTTCCGAGGCGACGTTCGGCGGTGACGCCGCACCCGAAAACGGCACGAACGGACCCGTCGCACCCGAAAACCGATCTCTCGTCGGAGACAGCTCGTCCGGAAACAGCTCTGCCGGGAACAGTACGGAACCGGCGGGTAACGTCACGGACCCGAACGGTAACGTCACCGACTCGGACTCTTCCGACACCGCTCTCCCCGGTGTATCCGGCGACGCGGACGACTCCGAAGACGAGTCGGATCCCGAGACCGACTCGACCGATGACGGAGAGTCGGCTGCCGAGGATGGGGAGACCGCCGGAGACGACGAGGAGACCGCCGGAGACGACGAGGAGACCGCCGGAGACGACGAGGAGACCGCCGGAGACGACGAGGAGACCGCCGACGATGTCGATGACGGCGCGGACGAGGATGGGCCCGCGTCGGACTCCGGCGAAGTGTAGCGATGACTTCGCTTATTCGGCCGCGAAACAGTGATCCTCACGGGGGGCTGCTGGCGGCTTCCGGCCGACGAAACAGACGGATCGGACCGAAACTCGCAGCGCTCCTACTGATGGCCCTACTGTTGTTGATTTCGCTCCTCGCTGGACTGTCTCGCGGAGTCTTGTAGCCGTCCCGCTCGCGATCGTCGGAATCGTTTTTGACGCACTCACCGGTCGAGCACGGTCGGATTCACCGCTCCGGGCCCGTCGCCGACGTCGTATCCTCGCCTGACCGCCTCGCTCATTCCGCCGACCGCGGCGGCGACCGCCTCGCGCAGCTGCTCACCGCGGGCCAGCCGCGCCGCGATCGCGCTCGACAGCGTACAGCCCGAGCCGTGCGTCGCGTCCGTCTCGATCCGGGGGTTCTCGTATCTGTGAACCGCGGGCTCCGACCCGGACTCGGGCGCGCTCTCGGAACCGTCGTCTCCGCCCTCGCTCTCGGCCACGACTAAGGTATCGACCACCGTCGAACCTGCGCCGCCGTCGAGGTGACCGCCCTTTATCAGAGCGGCGTCGACGCCCTCCCCGATCAGCTCTCGTCCCGCGCGCTCGGCGTCGGCGAGCGTCTCGACGGACTCTCCGGTGAGCACTGCGGCCTCGTCGGCGTTTGGCGTCACGAGCGTCGCCGCCTCGATCAGCGGCCCGTACGCCTCCTCGGCCGCCGGCGACAGCAGTCGGTCGCCCGTCGCCGCCACCATAACCGGGTCGACGACGACCGGCTCGCGGAACGGTGCGAGTAACTCGGTCGCCGTCTCGACGGTCTCGGCCGTAGCCAACATCCCCGTCTTCACCGCCCCCACGTCGAAGTCCTCGGTGACCGCGTCGTACTGGGCCGCGACGTGATCCGCCGGAAGCACGTGCACGTCCGCGACGCCGCGGGTGTTCTGGGCGGTGGTCGCCGTCACGACCGACGTGCCGAAGACCCCGTGTGCGGTCATCGTCTTCAGATCCGCCTGAATCCCGGCGCCGCCGCCGCTGTCGCTGCCGGCGATCGTGAGCGCGACAGCGGGGGACACCGGTTCGTACGGGTGCGTCATATCCGGGTAGTACAACCCGATTATACTAGTTCGTGGCGATCGCCGTCGCCGAACGCCCTTTGGCCGTCGCCCTCGAAGCAGTCACGTGACGACCCCACCTCCCGACGACGGCTCGGCGGACACAACGAGCGGGGACGGACGGGCTGAATCGACGGCGTCGAGGGAAACCGCCGCGGCACCCGACTCGATCACCGTCTACTCCGACTACGTCTGCCCGTTCTGTTATCTTGGTCGCGAGTCGCTTTCGCAGTATCAGGCGACGCGTGAGGAGCCGCTCGCGGTCGACTGGCACCCGTTCGACCTCCGCGCCGGTAAGCGGGGGCCAGACGGTGAGATCGACCACGAGGTCGACGACGGGAAAGACGACGACTACTACGCGCAGGCCCGTGAGAACGTCCGGCGGCTACAAGCGAAGTACGACGTCGAGATGGCCCAGGCGATCGCGACCGACGTCGACTCGCTGCCCGCACAGATCGTCTCCGTCCACGTGATGGAGACGGCACCCGACGCGTGGCCCGCCTTCGACGACGCGGTCTTCGCGGCGCTGTGGGAGTCGGGCCGCGACATCGGCGACCGCGACGT
>CAZNOA010000286.1:0-2499 GCA_964574565.1 uncultured Halobellus sp.
CTCCGGGTCGACGAGCAGCGGGTCGGAGAACGCGTCGAGCGGCGGTCCCTCCGACGCGTGCGACACGGAAACCCTCTCGGGCCGTCGGGTCGAATCCGTCGACATACCCACTTGTGCGCCGCCGGTGGATTAAGCGTGACGGGGGGCGGCGCGACCGGCCCGTGGCCGGCCCGAGTGAGTGTGGGGAGCGGAGCCCGACACCCCCGACCCGAGCCTCACGACACGTCGACTCTCGTGACGTGTCCGCCGCAGCCGCACTGGTCGACGTATTCGACCTCGATATCGGCGTGTTCTCGTTCGAGCGCGTCGTACAGAAACGGTTTTGGATGACCGAGGTCGGCGTGGGTCACGAGGTTGACGTGGTTGCCTGTGGCGGTGTGGTCGATCGCCACGAGGGCGTCGCTGACCGCCAGATCAGGGTTGTCAGCGTATCGGGGCGTCTCGAGGTTCGCTGACCAGGAGTTCTCGTGGATCTGGTCGCTGAACGGTTCGGTCGGCTCGTCATGGTCGTCTGTCGTATTCATTGATCGTGGTTTTCAGTCGCAGTAACCGGGCGCTCTGCCGCCCGAGGACCCCGAGGGGGGTCGTCGACGAACTCGTGGATCACCGCTCGCTCGACCCGCTGGAGCAGTTCGCTGCACGTCGATTTTGCGATCTCGATGCTGTCGGCGTCCGCCGTCAGCGTGGCCCGTCGCGGCACTTCGTAACACCCCAGCTCCACCGCGGCAAGCAGGCGTCCCCGTTGGCGGTCCGTCAGCAGCTCCACGGAGTCGACGCGGGGGCGTGCCCGCGGCATCGCTTCAGTCGAAGCGACCGGTGGTTCGGTCCGGCGTCGTCCAGTGGCCGTCGGGCGCGGCTGCCGTCGTCGAGACTGTCTGGGTCGGGAGCATCCGCCGGGTCACTCCACGTAGACGGCCGCTTTCATTCCGACTGCCCTGTGCGGCGTGCAGACGTACTCGTAGATGCCCGACTCCTCGAAGGTGTACTCGAAGCTGTGACCAGCCTCAGAGACGGTCTCGCTGGTGAAATCACCGTTTTCAGCAGCGACGTTGTGGTCACCACCCTCGCCGGTCCACTCCCAGACGACGCTCGTGCCGGGCGAGACGGCCACCGCGGCCGGGCCGTACGAGAGGCCGCCATCGCTCCCTACCTCGACGGTGACGGTGTCGACACCGGTCCGGTCGACGGTCCCCTCGTAGTTATCGACGTCGTCGAACCAGTCACCGTAGTCGGGCTCCTCCGC
This sequence comes from uncultured Halobellus sp., assembly GCA_964574565.1. Lineage (GTDB taxonomy): Archaea > Halobacteriota > Halobacteria > Halobacteriales > Haloferacaceae > Halorubrum. Next base: position 1,244 of record CAZNOA010000286.1, read on the forward strand.
GAGGAACTCGCCGTCGCCGTCGCTGTTTCCGTCATCGCCGCTTCCGTCGTCGCCGCCGCTTCCGCCGCCGTTCTCATCACTACTACCGCCACAGCCAGCGAGCGCAGTCGTCACGCCGAGCGCTGCGGCCGTTCGAACGAACGATCTCCGGTTGCGCGTGAATCGAGTCATATGAGTTGGCGTAGGGGTGAGAGGGGAATATCTTCGGCGAGGATTCCCGGCTGGCGGAGGGATCGACCGAACTGTTCGGCTCGTCGTACAAAAGGGGGTCCAAGGAGGTGTTCGCCGTTTAGTACGCAGGCCGATTTGATAGCGACGTGCCACTCGTTGTCGGCGACGGTACTCGCGATCCAGTATACAACTGATCGGCGCACCGCCGTCGACACCGTATCGCTGACGACTTCGGACCAGTCTCCGTGCGGGATCGTCTCCGTCCGTCTTGTTTTTAAACGACCGCCCGGGCCGCCGTGTCGCTCTCCGCTCTCGCACAGCGTGGGTTATAAGGACGAAACGAGCTCGATCGTCACCGCGTCCGGCTCGACGACCCGCCCGCCTTCTGCATCGACGAACGACTCGGCGGCGGGACGCTCCGAGAAGGGGATCACGTCCGGACCCATCGCGCCGACCACGCCGGTCTCGACGGCGAAGACGGCGTCGTCCCAGTCGACGAACGACGCGGCTGCAACGTGCGAGGAGATCACCCGGTCGCCGCCCGCCTTGGTGATCTCGTACGCCACCGCGGCGTAGTCGGTGACGTACGTCGCCACCGGCTCGTGTCCCTCGTCGATGGCGGCAACGCGGTCGGTCACGAGTTCTTTCACGCTGTCGTACCACGCGGGACCGTCGCGCCTCGGCGGGTATTCGTCAGCGTAAAACACCTGCCCGTTCGGCCCACCGTGGTCCGCGATCACCATTCCGCAAACGTCACAGGCTTTCTCCCCATCAAGCGCGACCGGGTCTGGCGGCTCCGTCGGCGTCGACGCGTCGTCCTCATCGAGACAGCCGGCCAGCCCGCCGAGTCCGACGGTCGCTGCGGTCGCAACGCCGCTGAGGAGGGCTCTGCGTGATCTCCGGCCGTCGCCGACGTTCGCGTCGTCGGTGGTAGCGGCGGGCGGTCGGTTCTGCTCGATTCCCGCGGTCGTTTCGTAACGGGTGTGACAGTTGTTATACATTGGTGGTGAGTGTCGCGTGGACGGCGAGTGTTGCATGGACGAGCGGATGAGTACGCGGCCGATGACGACAGACCGGTCCGCGGT
>CAZNOA010000287.1:0-2492 GCA_964574565.1 uncultured Halobellus sp.
GAGGCGGTCCCCTCGAACCTCCAGCGGCTCTTCGTCAACGCGGCGCAGTCGTTTCTCTTCAACCGGATCGTGAGCGAACGCCTCCGGCGCGGGCTCTCGTTCGATCGCCCCGTCGCCGGGGACGTAGTTTGTTTCGCGGACGGTGACGCCCCCGAGGAGCTGTACGCGCCCGACACCGACCGGCTCCAGCGGGTCGACGCCGACCGGGTGTCGGTCGTTACCCGCCACTGCGAGCGCGGCCGGGCGTTCGTCACCGCGCCGCTTGTCGGCACCGAAACGGTGCTCGGAGACGGTGAGCCGGGCGAGATCGAGCGATCGGTACTCGATACCGTCGGAATCGAACCCGGCGACTTCGCCCTTCCGGGCGAGTTCGACTCAGCCGGCACCCGCCGGGCGATCGCGTTGCAGACCGACCTCGACGTGACGTTCGACGAGGGGGATCCCCGGTTCGGGTTCGCGCTCCCGAGCGGCTCGTACGCGACGGTGTTGCTCAGGGAGTTCTCGAAGAGCGGGCCGCTCGATCTGTGATCGATCCACACGTATGGATCACATTTGACTGACAGTCGCTCAGACCACCACAACTGTGCGTTTCGTTCCGAGCCGTTTTTGTGCCGAAGCCGCCAATCGAGGCCATGACCCGAATCGTCGTCATCGACCTCCACGGCCAGTTCACCCATCTGGAGCGGCGCGCGCTCCGTGACATCGGCGTCGACACCGAGATCGTCGCGGCGGACACGCCGGCCGACGAGATCGACGCCGACGGGATCGTCCTCTCCGGCGGCCCCGACATGGACCGCGTCGGCAACGCGGCTGACTACCTCGATCTCGACGTGCCGGTGTTCGGCATCTGTCTCGGGATGCAGTTGATCGCGGCGGAGTTCGGCGGCGTCGTCGGCGGCGGGGATTACGGCGGCTACGCCGACGTGGACGTGGAGATCGTCGACGACGAGGATCCGATCGTCGGCTCGCTCGCGCCCGAAACGCGCGTCTGGGCCTCTCACGCCGACGAAGTCAAGGAGCTGCCGGCGGGGTTCACCCGAACCGCCACCTCCGACGTCTGTGGTATCGAAGCCATGTCGAACGTCGACGACGACAGATACGGCGTCCAGTGGCACCCCGAGGTCGCACACACCGAGCGCGGCGAGGAAGTGTTCGAGAACTTCGTTTCGATCTGCGAGTCGGCCTGAACGCGGAGCAGACGGGCGGCAGCGGACGCCTTCGCTCTCCCGGTCGCCTCGTCGTCGCTGCGTTCGCCCTTGCAGTCGCGCCGGCCTCGCTATGTTCACCCGTGCAGTCGTGCCGTCATCACGCCCGCTGTCGGCACCGCGTTCACTCACGCAGTCGAGCCGTCAGCACCGGCACTTCGCTGTGTCTCACGACCCGCTCTGCGACCGACCCGGCGGCGAGAAAGCGACCGAGCCCCGTCCGTCCGTTTGTTCTCATGACGACGAGGTCTGCGTCGTGAGCCGCCACCGCGTCGAGGATCTCCTCGTGGGGGCGCCCGCGACGGAGGTGTTTCTCGACCGGGACGCCTCGTTCCGCGGCCGCGGCGGCGACCGCCTCAACGGCGCGTTCACCGCGCGCCTCCTCCCGTTCGACGACGATGTCCCACTCGTCGGCGCCAGCGACCAGCTCGTCGACGACGAACAGCGCGTGGATCCGCGCGTCGGCCAGATCGGCGAGGTAGCAGGCGTGTTCGACCGCGGCGTCGCTCCCGTCGCTTCCGTCGGTGGGACAGAGGATCGCGTCGTACATGCTGACACGACCCACGGTCGCCCGCGTATTAACTGTCGTCAGCGGATCAGGTCGTCGGACCGGTCGAACCGGCGCGGCCGCTCTCGGTGTCTTGGTCGCACGGCGGAGGGGCCCCGCCGGGTTACGCCCCGAACAGCTCGTCGACCGCCTCGCCGGCGGTCTCGGCCGCCTCGCGGGCGACCGCGTCGGGGTCGGGGTCGTCGGGGGCGTTCAGGTAGACGTCGACGTCGAGGACGCCGTCCTCGAACGTCACCGTGACGTCGAGGTCCGTCACTGCGGACTGGTCGTAGTGGGCGAAGACGACGCCCTCGGCCGCCTCCGCGGCGGTCCGGACGATTTCCTCGTCGCTGGGGTCGTCGTCGGTCTGGGCGCCGTCGCCCGCGTCGTCGGTCATCGCTCGCTTACGCGCCGCCAGCGCCCGGGCCGCCGGGGCCCGCCGGGGCGCCGCCCGCGCCGCCCTGCAGCATCTGCTGGAGCTCGCTCTGCAGCTCGTCGAACTGCTCTTCGACGCGCGACTCCTGCTTTTCGAGCTGTTCGACGCGGACTTCGAGGGATTCGACCTTGTTCTCGAGGTCGTCGTATGCCGATTCGTAATCCGTCTCGACGAGGACCTCGCCGATCTCGCGGTACATTCCGGCGTCCTTGTCGACGTCTTCGAGCGCGGTGAGCGCGGTCTTGGACTCGTTGAGCGCGGTCTGGGCCTGCTCTTTCTGCTCGGCGACCTGCTGTGCGGTCTC
>CAZNOA010000288.1:0-2482 GCA_964574565.1 uncultured Halobellus sp.
CATATACATGCAGAACCCGCACTCGTCGTCGTAAACAAGCCGCGGCGTGTTCATACCCGGGCTTCGACGCCCTCGCTCTTTTGTCTTCTTCCCGCGGGCGGGCCCGAGCAGCGTTCCGTTAACGGGTGTTCGGCAGCGTCGGTCGTGAGACCGACGCGCTCACGGATCAGTCCCTGCAGTCATTCGACGGCTTCCGATTCGAGCGATCCGGGCGACTCGGGCGCGCTCGTCGCCGTCGATGCGTTGCCGTCCTATACGGGACTGAAAAGCGGATATAAGCGTCGATAAAGTCGATCGACCGCTCGAAACCGACGGCGAACAGGCTTACTCGTCGACGGTGACGCGCTCGATCTCGACCGTGTCGCGGGGCTCGTCCTGCCTGTCGGTCGGCACGCTGCCGATCTCTTCGACGACGTCCATCCCGCCGATGACCTGTCCGAAGACGGCGTGTTTCCCGTCGAGGTGCGGCGTCGCGTCCAGCGTGATGAAGAACTGCGAGCCGTTCGTGTTCGGGCCGGAGTTCGCCATCGAGAGGATCCCCGGGCCGTCGTGGGTGAGGTCGTCGTGGAACTCGTCGTCGAACTGGTAGCCGGGGCCGCCGCGGCCGGATTCGACCGGATCGCCGCCCTGGATCATGAACCCCTCGATGACGCGGTGGAAGACGTTCCCCTCGTACAGCGAGTCGCCGCGCGTCTCGCCCGTCTCCGGGTCCTCCCACGTGTTCGTGTCGCGCGCGGGCTCCGCGTCCGCGGCGGGCTCGTGACGGGCCAGGCCGAGGAAGTTCTCGACGGTCTTCGGCGCGCGGTCGGCGAACAGCTCGACGAGAACGTCGCCGTGGTTCGTGTGGAGCGTCACCTGCGGATTGTCGGGATTGTGGACTGCTCGTGACATAGGTGCAGAGAGGAGCGCCCGTCGGAAAACCCTACCCATCTCCGGCGTCGGGGGCGACGTCGGGTTCTCGTCTCGGTCTCCGACTCCCGCGGGGGGTCGAAGCACACTGCCGGCGTCGAACGTCGACCTTATCAACCGATATCGTCGACCCGGAGGCATGAGCTCCGCGCTGACGCTGACCGTCGCCGCGACGATCGTCGGGGTCTCGGTCGGCGCGCTGTTCGCTTTCCTCCGCGTGCCGATCCCCGCACCGCCGGAACTGCCGGGCGTGATGGCTATCGTCGGGATCTATCTCGGATTCAAACTCGTCGGCTACACCGAGGTCGGGTTCGACCTGCTGGACGCGCTGGGATTGTGAGAAGCCGATCGATTCACGAGTCCGGGACACACCGGTTCACGCGGCTCCGTCTCGACAGCGCGCCGACGGCGGTCCCGCGTATTCGCGCTCCAGACGCCGTACTGTCCCACCGTCACGGTAGAGTGTCTTCGGAGCCATGGGGGTCGTCAGTGGGAGACTGGCGGACAGCGGTGAGGCCGAGGGTTTCGTTCCCGACTGCCTGAACTACTCGGCGCCTGACCGCGCGTCGACAGCAGGTGGTGACGGAGTGTCGCTGGCTGCGGGCGACGCTGAGCCACCACTCGGACCCGTCGGTACCGTTTTCCACGCGCCGCGTCGAGATACGGGCATGTACGACGCAATCCTCTTGCCGGTCGCGCCGGGGAGCACCGCGAACGACGCGATCCCGCACGCGAAGAGCCTCGCGGAGCGATACGACGCGACCGTCTACGTCGTCTCCGCGATCGACACGATGGAACAGACCCTCCGCGGCCCGCAGGCCGGCGCGTTCGCCGAGCGGATCGAGTCGGCCGCCGAGCGACGGGTCGAAACGGTCACCGACGACCTGGAGGCCGCCGGAATCGAGACGGTCGGAAACGTCATCCACGGCGAACCGCTCGAGGTCATCAAGAACGCGATCGACGACACCGCCGCCGACATCGTGGTGATGCCCAGTCACACTCGAACCGGCCTCAAACGCGTCCTCCTCGGCAGCGTCACGGAGAAGGTGGTCCGCGTCTCGCCGGTGCCGGTCGTCACCGTGCCGATGGCCGATCGCGACGAGACGGCCGCGCAGTCCGACGACGAGACGACCGACGACGGGGACGGGGCCGACGAGGTGTGACCGCCGACGCGACCGTGACCGCGGATTCGGAGGTCCCGGAGACCGCGCTGCGCGCGTTTCGGGTCGCGTACGACGGCCGCGAGTACGCAGGCTTTCAGCGACAGCCCCACGCGCGGACAGTCGAGGGAACCCTCCTCCGAGCCTTGGCGAAACACGGGATACTCGACCGCGGCGACGGTCCCACGCACGCGACGCCGCCGGCGTACGCGGCCGCGGGTAGGACCGACGCCGGCGTCTCGGCGGTCGCACAGACGGTCGCGTTCGAGGCGCCGGCGTGGCTCACGCCGCGGGCGTTCAACGGTCGGCTCCCCGGCTCGATACGAGTCTGGGCCGCCGCGGATGCCCCGGAGGGGTTTCACGCGACACACGACGCGGTGCGACGGACGTATCGGTATCACCTGTACGCGCCG
>CAZNOA010000289.1:0-2479 GCA_964574565.1 uncultured Halobellus sp.
GCTCCTCTCTCGGCGGGATACCCACCTAGTTACGAGCAGCCACGTCACCGTCGAACGAAGGGTTTGACAGGGTGGAACGGCATGTGTGACCCGGTTCAACGAGCCGTTCGATCGGCGGTTCGGAACCCCTACCGGAGGCAGAACCGACGGAACGAACACCGTACTTCGGGCGGACTGAGCGGTACGAGTTTCCTGCCGTATCGAGAGCTGTCCCAGTGGACGGTGGGGAGTGGTAGCCGGTATCGATCGAGCCGCAGTATGCCGATTTTCGCTCCGATACCCGGAGTGATCCGGCCGCGACAGGATCCGCCAGAAAACGGGTAACAAACGCATACATATGCCCCAATCCGGAGACAGGGAGACCAACAACCGACGGGCGCGCCGAGCGACCCGTCGGGAGGCCACTAAATGAAACTCCGATCTGATCTCCTACCGGCCGAACAGGTGTACGCCGTCCTCGCGAACGAACGCCGGCGGCGGGCCCTCGAACAGCTCGGGGCCGTCGGCGGCGTCGTCACCGTCCACGAGCTGTCGACGCTCGTCGCGGAGCGCGAGACGGGCGAGCGCCCGGCGCCGAAGCGATGCCGCGAGAGCGTCTACACCACGCTCGTCCGGACACACCTCCCGAAACTGGAGGAACTCGGCGTCGTCACGTACGACAGAGACGCGCAGACGATCGAGCTGTCACGGCGCGCTCGGGACGTCTCGTTATATACCGAGATCGTCGCGAAAGGCGGCGTCACCTGGTCGGAGCTGTACCGCGCGCTGGGCATCGTCTCGTTGACCGTCCTGCTCGCGGCGCTGCTCGGCGTCCCCGTGGTCTCCGCGCTCGATCCCGTGTTGTGGACGAGCCTCTTTTTAGCGACGTTCGCCGCCGTGGGCGCGTATCAGCTGTGGGTCAACCGCTTTTCAGTCGTCCGGCAGCTTCGCGCGCTTCGGTAGGCCGGTGATGAAGGAAAACGACGGCCGACGACGCCACACTCCGATCCCTGCTTCCGCCCCGATCGGCTCCGATACTCAGGCCGAGTCCGCCGCGACCGACCGCGGTAGGTCCATCTCGAACAGCCGCTCGTTGCAGGCCGTACACCGGCCGGCGACCACGTCGTAGCTCGTACAGCAGGACTCGACGACGCGCTCTTCGAGCGCGACCGCGCCCTCGCAGGTGGGACACTCCTCGACGAACAGCCGAATCGCCCCGAGCACGCCGCTGCGAGCCGCGAGCGGGAGGTCGGTCCAGTCGTCCAGCTCGTCGGCCAACGCCCGGTCGGCGGCGATGTCCGCGAGGAACGCGGCACGAGACTCCCAGTGCCCGATCCGCTCGCCGTCGGCGCGGGCGAAGACGGCACCGTCTCGCCAGTCGATAGCGAGCAGCTCAGCGTCGATGTCGGTGAGCGCGGCGAGCGCGGCGATGTCCGGTTCGAGGCCGTCGTCTGCTGTATCGAAGTCGAGAACCGAGCCGTTCCGGCCGTCCCCCTCGTCCCGCAGCGCGACGACCTCCGACCGCCACGCCGACGCGAACCACGGCGCGAACGCGAGGTCGACCCCATCGGGGGTGTCGACGAGCACCGACGACGACAGCAGGTACGACTCGGCGTCGACCGCTGTCGGCGGCGACGAAGCGCGGCCCTTCCCGAACAGCCGCAACACGCGCTCGGGGAGGTACCGTTTCGTGAGTTCTGGGGTGCCGGGAACGAGGTAGCCGCGCAGCCAGATCGCCGCGAGGGAGGCGACGAAGACGAAGGCGCCGAACTCGGCGGCGACGACGCCGCCGACCGCGACGGCGAGGACGCCGGCGATGCCGACGTTGACTACCGTACAGGGGAGACACCGGTTCTCACCCGTGTACGCCGGGCGTCGGAAGCGGTCGAGACCGGTGCGGTTCGGCGAGGCGGGTCGGGAAGCGCCGTGAGACGTGTCGTGTGACGCGGTCATACCCGGTAGTAGGGCGGAACGGTCGTATGTATGACCGGCCTACCGACGACAGCGACGGAGCGACAAGTGTGCCGTCGGCGAAGGCGCCGTCGGGTTGTAGCAGTTGCGACGGCCAGCTGGCACGCGGACCGGCGTGTCCTGAGATGATGCTCGATCCCCGAGCAGATGTACCGGCAAACGCCCGTTCAGGAATGTTAATGCGATCAGGACAGTCACACAAACCTATATAAATATATACTTTGGTGACGACTAAGTAAATGTCCAATTCGTGATCTAAAAATGACACTTCATCTCAGTACCAAGAGGACGGCGACGAGCGATGACGACGGCCCCTCGCGCGATGAGGTGTTCACGGCGCTGAGCAATAATCGGCGACGAAATGTGATCACGTACCTGAAATACCACGGTGGCGACGACGCGAGGGTCAGAGACATCGCCGAGCAGTTGGCGGCGTGGGAGAACGACCTCGAAATTCCTGAGGTGACGTACAAGCAGCGCAAGCGCGTCTACACGGCGCTCCACCAGTCGCATCTGCCGAAGCTCGCCG
>CAZNOA010000290.1:0-2470 GCA_964574565.1 uncultured Halobellus sp.
GCGATGACCTCGCTCGATCAGGCAGTGGTCCTCGCTGCCGGCGAAGGAAGTCGAGTCCGCCCTCTCACCCGCTACCAACCGAAGCCGATGCTCCACGTCGGAGGCCGTCCGATCCTCGAGTACCCGATGGACGCGCTCGCAACGGTCGGCGTCGAACACGTCGTGCTCGTGATCGGTCACCGGAAAACCCGGATACAGAACCACTTTGAGAGCGAGTACGACGGGATGAACATCACGTACGTGACCCAGGAGACGCAGCTGGGAAGCGGCCACGCCCTCCAGAACGCGGCCGATCATGTCGACGACGAGTTCCTCGTCGTCAACGGCGACAACGTCATCGACCCGACGATGGTCCGGAAGGTCGCCCGTCGATACGAGTCGTCGGGGGCGGCCGCCTGCCTCGCGGTCGTCGCCTCGACGAGCGCGGCGGAGTACGGGACGGTCGGCATCAGAGACGGCCTCGTCGACCGGATCGACGAGGGTCGAAACAGCGCCTCCTCTCGGATCAACGCCGGCGTGTACGCGTTCGACCAGACGATCTTCGAGGCGCTGGAACGGACCGAATTCGAAAACGGAGAGCGGCCGCTCACCGGTGCGATTGAGAAAATCGACGGGAAGGTCGTCGCGGAGACGCCGAACGGGGTGTGGTTCGACTCGTCGTTCCCGTGGGATCTCCTGACGACGAACGAGACGCTGCTTCACTCGCACCCGGAGCTCGTCGACATCGACGAGCCGGTCGACGAGTCGGCGCGAATCCACGAGAGCGCCGTGATCGGCGAGAACGTCCGGATCGGCTCCGACTGTAAGGTCTCTGCCGGTGCCGTCGTTCGCGGGGGAACGTGCCTGCTCTCGGGGACGAGCGTGGGCGAAAACGCCGTCCTCGAGGGATCGATCATCGGTCCCGACTCGCGGGTCGGCGCCAACACCCTCCTTCGAGACAGCATCGTCGCCGGCGGGGTGACGATCGGCGACGGGACCATCTCCCCCGGGCGGTCGGCGACGGTCGTCCTCGACGGAACGGAGTACCGGGACCGTCGCATCGGCGGCGTCGTCGCGGACCGAGTGACCGTCGGCGCCAACGTCACGATCGCTCCCGGCTGTCGGATCGGCCCTCGAAGCACGGTCGCCCCCGGCGTGACGCTCAGCGATGACGTCGCCGAGGGAGCCGAGGTGATCGGCTGATGTGCGGGATTACCGCCCGGTCCGGCAGCGGAGACGCGGTCGACGAACTCCTTACGGGGCTCCAAAACCTCGAATATCGCGGATACGACTCCGCGGGCATCGCGACGGTGAACGCCGACGGCCTTGACGTCGTCAAACGCGAGGGCGAGATCGACGTGCTCTGCGACTCCGTCCGGGGCTCGCCGATTCGCGGGCAGACCGGCGTGGGCCACACCCGGTGGTCGACTCACGGCCCGCCGACGGACGCGAACGCACACCCCCACACCGACTGTCTCGGACAGGTCGCGGTGGTCCACAACGGTATCATCGACAACTACGCCGAACTGAAAGAGGAGCTGTCGGCACACGAGTTCACGAGCGACACGGACACCGAGGTCGTCCCCCACCTCATCGAGGAGTTCCTCTCTGCCGGCTACGGTCCGGAGAAGGCGTTCCGCCGGACGATAGACCGCCTCTCCGGGAGCTACGCGATCGCCGCGGTGTTCGAAGGGACCGACGCGGTGTTCGGCACGCGGAGCGGATCGCCGCTGGTCCTCGGACAGGCCGACGACAGCTACTACCTCGCCAGCGACGTCCCGGCGTTCCTCGAGTACACCGACGAGGTCGTCTACCTTCAGGACGGAGACGTGGTGACGATCCGCCCCGACGGGTACGCGATCACCGACACCGAAGGAGTCACGGCTGACCGGTCGGTCGAGACGGTCGACTGGGACCCGAACGACGCCGGAAAGGGCGGGTACGACCACTACATGCTCAAGGAGATCTACGAACAGCCGACCGCGCTTCGACAGACCATCCGGGGGCGGACCGATTCGCTCCAACAGCGCCCGGACCTCGAGGAGCTTCCCGAGGGGACGTTCTCGGGGATCGATTCGGTTCATCTCGTCGCGATGGGGACGTCGTATCACGCGGCGATGTACGCGCAGTCGCTGCTCACCGACCGCGGGATTCCGGCGCAGGCGTTCCTCTCCGGCGAGTACGGTTCGAATCCGCCTCCGGTCGACGAACGGACGCTCGTCATCGCCGTCTCCCAGAGCGGAGAGACGGCGGACACGCTCTCGGCCATTCGGTCCATCCAGGGAACCGGTGCACACACCCTCGCGTTGACGAACGTGGTCGGGTCGACGATCACCCGCGAGTGCGAGGACACGGTTTACATCCGCGCCGGCCCCGAGATCGGCGTCGCGGCGACGAAGTCGTTCTCGTCGCAGGTCGCTACGCTGCTACTGCTCTGTGAGCGGCTGAGCCACGCGACGAACGGCGCGACCCCGAGGGCGACGAGCGACCT
>CAZNOA010000291.1:0-2456 GCA_964574565.1 uncultured Halobellus sp.
TGCCCGTGTTGATCTTCGATCAGGCGACATCATTTAACGCTGAAGTCCGATCACACGCGTACGCCGCGTCGTTCGTCCTCATCGTGGTCGTGCTGGGACTGATACTCGCCTCGAAACTGCTTGCCGGACGCTACGCTCGGTTCGCCCCGGGCGGGAGACACTCATGAGCGACACCGTACTCGAAACCGAGAACTTAGCCGTAACGTACACCGGTGAGCGCCGGGTCGAAGCCGTGAAGGGCATCGATCTGTCGTTCCCGGAGAATCGACTCACAGCGATCATCGGGCCGTCGGGCTGTGGTAAGTCGACGTGTCTCAAAGCGCTCGATCGCCTCCACGACATCCAGCCGAACGTCGAGGTCACCGGCGAGGTGTATCTGCGTGGAGAGCCAGTCTACGACACCGACGAGCCAGCGCCTGAGCTCCGCCGGCGGATCGGCTACGTTCCGCAGGACCCGACCCCGTTGCCGCTGTCGATCTACGAGAACGTCGCGTACGGGCTCCGGATACACGGGCTACACGACTCGACGGAGGACCTCGACGACCGTGTCGAGCGGTACCTCCGACAGGTCGATCTCTGGGACGAGGTCGCAGACCGGCTCGACGCACCAGCGGCGGGACTCTCGACCGGACAGATTCAGCGACTCTGTCTGGCGCGGTCACTCGCGATCGAGCCGGACGTGCTGCTCTGCGACGAAGTGACATCAGCGCTGGACCCAATATCGGCAGAAAACGTCGAGGAGACGCTCGCCGGCCTCGCTGAGGAATACACTATCGTCATGGTGACACACAGCATGGACCAGGCCCGTCGGCTCGCCGACGAAGTCGTCTTCCTGTATCTGGGAGAGGTCGTCGAGGCGAACGACGTTCGGTCGTTCTTCGAGGACCCGCAACACGACCGAACGAAGCGGTTCGTCAGCGGCCCGGGAACGCCGGACACGCTCGGATCGGACGGTTCGAAACCGGTGACCGGCGACACGAGCGAGAGCGTCGCCGAGGCCGACAGTGATACGGCAGCGACGAACTCCACCTGAGCCGCGACGCTGCCGAGTTGAGAGCGCGCGAGCGGTCTCGGTAGCCACGGACCGAATCCGTTTCTGACAGCGCCGGACCCTCTGCCCGACGACGCCGGACCGCCACGATTTATGTGGCTCCTCACCGCCCGGAACGTATGCTCATTACGGGCGCGGAGTTGGCCGACGGGAGGGTCCGCGACGTTCGAATCCGGGACGGGACCGTCGACACGGTCGAACCGACGAGCGCGGGACTCGATCCCGTCGCCGGCGAGCGCATCGTCGACGCCCGCGGTCGACACCTCCTTCCGGGCGCCATCGATGTTCACGTCCACTTCCGGGAGCCGGGCGGGAGTCACAAGGAGACGTGGGAGTCGGGGTCGAAAAGCGCGGCCGCCGGCGGCGTCACGACCGTCGTCGACCAGCCGAACACCTCCCCGCCGACCGTCGACGGCGACGCGTTCGACGAGAAGGCCGACCTCGCCGCGAGGTCGCACGTCGACTACGGGATCAACGGCGGCGTCACCGCCGACTGGGACCCGGATACCCTCTTCGACCGTCCGCTATTCGCGCTCGGCGAGGTGTTCCTGGCTGACTCGACCGGCGACATGGGGATCGGCCGCGACCTGTTCGAGGACGCGCTCGGCGAGGCGGCCGCCCGCGGCGTGCCCGTCACGGTCCACGCCGAAGACGAGACGCTGTTCGACGAGTCGGCGCTCGAGGGCGACCTCGGCGGCGTCGGCACCGCGGCGACCGCCGCCGCGTGGTCGGCCTACCGGACCGCCGAGGCCGAGACGGCCGCGGTCGAGCGCGCGCTGGAGTCGGCTGCGGCGAGCGACGCGCAGGTCCACATCGCGCACACGTCGACCCCGGAGGGGATCGACGCGGTCACCGCGGCCCGCGAGGAGGCCACCGGCGCCGGCGACGACGCCGCCCCGGCGATCACCTGCGAGGTCACCCCTCACCACCTCTTTCTGTCGCGAGAGAGCGCGGGTCGGCTCGGCACGTTTGGGCGGATGAATCCGCCGCTTCGGTCCGAAGCGCGCCGGGCAGGCGTCTTCGAGCGGCTCCGCGACGGCGACGTCGACGTCGTCGCCACCGACCACGCCCCGCACACGGTCGCCGAGAAGCGGCAGAGGCTCGCGGACGCGCCCAGCGGCGTCCCGGGCGTGGAGACCCTCTACCCGCTCTTGTTGGAGTCGGTCCGGAAGGGAGAGCTCTCGCTGGAGCGCGTCCGCGACGTCGTCGCCGCGAACCCGGCGTCCGTCTTCGGCGTCGCGGGAAAGGGGCGGATCGTCGAGGGCGCCGACGCCGACCTCGTTCTCGTCGACCTGACGAACCCCCGCGAAATCGAGGCCGGCGCGCTCCACAGCGCGTGCGGATGGACCCCGTTCGAGGGGTTACAGGGCGTTTTCCCGGAGCTGACGGTCGTTCGCGGCGAGAT
>CAZNOA010000292.1:0-2439 GCA_964574565.1 uncultured Halobellus sp.
CGAGCGTTGTTGAACACGTCGTTGGGGTCGGCGAGGGCTTTCAGGGCCTCCAACTCGAAGGCCAACGTCATGTCGGTGGATCCGCCACTGTCCATGGCTCGTCTTTCTCGCGGCGGGCGAAAACAACTTCGCTTTCGCGGCTGACGGGCGCAAACGGGCGTCGAACCGACTCCCGGTCAGCGGGCGCGAACCTTGTAGTACTCCGTGAACTTCACCACGTCACCGTCGTTGAGGTCGCCGGTCTCGGGAGCCGTCCACGGTCCTCCCGCGAGTTCGGTGACGGCCACCTGCGTCTCCTCCGCGAGCTCGTCGTAGTGGCGAACCTCCGCGTCGACCGGAATCCTCCCGGTTCGGCGGAGCCGTATTCGTCTGCCCGACTCTCGGATTGCCATGTGGTACCAAATGTCATGGTTATTCATAAATGTTATGCCCCCGTTCGACTCGATCCCTCAGAGAGGGCCGCTCGGACGCCGTCTCCCGCGCACCGTCACGGTCCGCCGCGTATTCGTCGGCGTCGACCGACGCTTCTCATCGCCGAAGCCTCGGTAGCGTCACCGTCACCGCGGTCCCCCGCGGCTCCGCCGCTTCCACGCTCGCCGAGCCGCCCGACTGCTGGAGCACCCAGTAGACCAGCCACAGCCCGAGCCCGCTCCCGTGATACAGCGCGTCCACCGCCTCGCCCGTCTCTAACACGTCGCGGTTCATCTCCGACAGTCCCGGCCCGTCGTCCGTGACTCGTATCTCGACGGTTTCCGTGCCGCGTCGCACGTCGACGTCGACGGTCGGGCGATCGCCGTCGTGGTGAATAATCGCGTTCCGGATCAGCTCGTCTATCGCCCGGTCGATCCACGCCGTCGCCGACACGACGGCGGGACCGTCAGTCGAGGACGCCGAGACCGACGCCGCTGGGAACTCCGCCGCGATCGACTCCACAGCGCCCTCGACGGCTCGCGCGACGTCTATCGGCTCCGTCTCCGTCACGTCGCTCAGCGCCTCAGTGATGTGGTGTGCCTTCTCGCTCGTCGTCAACAGCTCCTCTGACCGCGAGAGGATGTCGGACGCCGCGTCGGCGGCCTCGTCGTCGTCCGTCTCCGCGATCTGCTCGGCCCGACCGCTGATGACGGTGACGGCGTTCCGCAGATTGTGCTGGAGCACGCGGTCCACGACCCGGAGCTGTCGACGGCGGTTCTCCCCTTCGGTCACGTCCCGCAGAACGCCGACGACGGTCGACGACCCCCCGTCTTCTGAGCCCTCCAGCGGGAAGTACCGGACGTCGAACGTCCGCGTGCCTCGGTCCGGGTGAGTTCTCTCGGTCCGGTACTCGACGGAGTTGCCCTCGAGCGCCCGGCGGACGTTCTGGCGCACGTCCGGACACAGTTCGTCGGGGAGCACGTCCTCGAGGCCGAGGCCGGACACGTCCGCCACCTCGATCTCGTGGTACTCTCGGTACTGCTGGTTCGCGAACAGAAAGCGCCCGTTCTCGTCGATCGCGGCGATGAGGTCGGTCGCCTCGTCGACGGCCTGCTCGTATCGCTCCAGTTCGGTCTCCCGCCGCTTCATCTCGGTCACGTCCCGACAGATCGCGAACGTCCCCGTCAGCTCGCCCGCCGCGTTGTAGTACGGGTACCGACGAGTGCTGAACGTCGCCTCGCGACCGCTCTCTGTGAACGTCGGCGAGACCTCGTACTCGGCGACCGCCTCGTTGTCGAGCACCTCCCGCTGCCGTTCGTCGATCTCGGCGGCCGTCTCGGGGTCCATGAACCCGAACTCGTCGGTCTCGTACAGTGTCTCTCGGTCGACGCCGGCGAACTCGGTCACGGCTTCGTTCAGGATCTCGAAGGAGCCGTCGGGGTTCTGCAGCATGATCGGATCGCCGAGCCGCTCGACGATGTCTCGGTACTGATTCAGCCGGGCGATCGCGGCCCGCCGACCGGTGATGTCGGTCTGGATCGCGACGAACCGGGAGATCGCTCCGTCCTCGTCGAGGACGGGAGCGATCGTCTGACGGGCGTGATACAGCGCTCCGTCTCGCTTGCGGTCGACGATCTCCTCTTCCCACACCTCGCCGGCCTCGAGCGTCGACCACAGCGCCTCGAAGTAGTCGTCGGGCATCCGGCCGGAGTTGAGTATCGCCGGCGTCTCGCCGACCGCCTCCTCGGCGTCGTACCCGGTCTGCTCGGTAAACGCCGGGTTGACGTACTCGATCCGTCCGTCGGTGTCGGTGACGTAGATCGCGTGTCCGGCGTGTTCGACGAGGTTGCGAAACGTCTCGAGATCGCGGCGGTGGACCGCTTCGACGCCGTCACGAAAGATGCCGGTGTACACGGTGTCGGGATCGCCGGGACGGCTTCCGTCGGTGCGAGGCGACTCCCCGGAGGCGCCCCGGCCGGCGTCGACACCGCCAGCGTGTTCGTGGAACCGGACGGAGAACGTCACCGT
>CAZNOA010000293.1:0-2415 GCA_964574565.1 uncultured Halobellus sp.
CCGTCGCTCTCGCTCACGTTACCACCGTACTCGATCCGGATCTCGTTGGGCGAGTCGTAGCCGACGTACGCGGTTGCGTCGTCGGCCGTGTCGGTCGCGATGCCCCTGTCGGCCGTTGCCGTCGCGAATCCCCCGGTTCCGACAGCGAAGCAGACGAGCCCGACGAGCAAAAGTCCCAGCCCGACCGTCCGAAGTGCGCCTACCATCGTGTCAGCTGTGAATTGGCGTTCATTGGTCAGTAGTCGTCAAGCTGCACGTTCGAACCGATCTCGTTCCGCCGAGTGTGGACTGTGTGGACGACGGCAGAGAGCCCGAACACGGCGGTGACGATGGTACCGAACGCCACCGTCGAAAGCTCGGTAAACGGGTAGAGACCGAACCCGGCGAGCGCGACGATGCCACCGAGAATTACCGTGAGCCCGAGGTAGTGGAAACACCACGGGATGTCGTCTTCGGGCACGTACTCCAAGTGCATCTGTACCTCGGAGATGGCATCGCCGAGTTCGATCGTTCCGCGGTTTCGGTCGTACTCGATCAGACCGCAGTCGTCCAACTTCTGCAGGTGCGTTTGGCGCAGGGAAGAGTAGACCCGCTTCCGCTGTTTGTAGTCCACGTCCGAAATCGCCGTGTCGTTTTCGCGAGCTGCGACGTACTCGACGAGATCGCCGAGCTCTATCTCCTCGCCGGGGTCGTATTGATTGAGCAACTCGATCGCGTACCGCCGCCGAGCGTTACTCAAAACGTCGAAGACGTCTTCGCGTTTGATTTCGGTCCCGTTTCGCGTCCGGGTTGGTAACGTCTGAGCGTCTATGCTCCCTGAGCCGTTAGACCGCTCGTTTTGTGTCCTAGAACTCACATCACGGCCCTCCTCTTTCCTGTACCGACTCACTCGTGGGTGGATCGACCAGCGATCGTCACCGCGAAGCGACGAGAAGGTCGCCGCCTTCCCGCCATTTGGTCGAACCATTCGTCGTGTCATTCATACTGTATGTATATAGTTATGTCACCCGTTTGCTCACAAAGCCAGCTATTACTCTCGCGGCGGTGAGAACTTCCAATACGCAGGTTCAGATTGGTATCATTTATTATATACTTATTCGGGGAAGGGCGCGGCACGGGCCGGCGTCCATCGGTCGTCTGGGAGTGCGGTAGTCGGATCGAACAGTCAGAGGTCAGTCCGGTCTGATCCGGGGCTCTACACGTGTCCGTCATCGAGCGTCGATGTCGGCGTCGAAGCCGCGGTCGCTCGCGTCGAATAACGGACCGCAGTCTTCGGCCGTGAAACCGGCGGGAACGTCGATGGCTCGGAATCAATCCTCGCTTTCGATGGCTTCCGCGTAGATGCTGACCGTCTCCGGCTCGTCGGTGTCGGTCATGCGGTCGTCCTCTTCGCGGCCGACGAACTCGAAGTGAACCAGCAATCCCTCTCCTGGGTCCAGAACGGCGCCGTCCTCGCTGACGTCGCCGGTGAACTCGCCGTCGCCGGTCGTGTCACTGGTCGTCTCGAGCCGCTCGTACGTGTAGTACGCGCGCGGGAAGGCCGTGCTCCAGTCCACGTCGTCGAAGTTATCGGAGAGGGTGAGTGTGATGCGGTCCTGCCCCTCGTTCCGTATCTCGAAGACGTCGGTGAAGACGAAGTTCGCGTCTTCGGCGAGTCCGGTCGCGTTCTGGCCGTTGCTGCCGTCGAACGCGAGTCGGAGCAGGTCGTCATCGTCGTACTCCGCGTACGCACTCGTGGGGATGAGAGTGAGGTACGACGCGTCGTCCCCCACCGTCTGGACGCTGATCCCGCGGTCGGCCCGCGCGACGTTGAATGCGTTGCCACCGAACGCGGCCATTCCACCGACGGCCACCGATCCGATCCCGATCAGAATATTTCGCCGTTGCATGTGTGGATCACTCGTGTCACGCCCGGTGTCGGCACGCGGGTCGACTCGTCAGAGCGAGGTCTCCCCGCCGTACCGGTTTCAAGCGCTCGACGGATCCAAACGGCGGAGTCGACATTAGTCTGAAGAGGTTGTTACGCAACACTCTCAGGCTGCTATCGGCTCGATTCTTCACCCGATATGACAGGCTCGGGTTGTAGTCCGGCGCAAAAATATCTCTGTCAGATAAGCAGGATGTAACGACGACTCGAATTCCGGGCGGACGGGCTGACCGTCGCGATAGGGTGCCGGCAGAGATTACGGGGCAAACACGCTAAAACGATTGATAAGCACAGCTTTGAGCTCAGCCGGACCGTATCGAAACGCACGAAACCGGTCCGTACCGTGCCAACCGGCGGGCGTCTCAAGCGACTCGGCACGCGATCGAGTTCGATGAGACCGGAGTCACCGTCCCCGCCTCATCGACGAACGGATCGTCCGATCGAAGAGTGCGATCTCCCGTCACATAGTCGGCTTGTTGCCGAGAAAC
>CAZNOA010000294.1:0-2406 GCA_964574565.1 uncultured Halobellus sp.
GTTCGAGACGGTGTTGTTCACCGACTTCGGCTCCGGACAGCTCGACGTCATCGCCGCCCACGAGGCCGACGGCGAGTTCACTCCGGTGATCGCCGACCACCACCAGCCGGCCGACCCCGACACCGAGTTCCACCTCAATCCCCTGTTGGAAGGGATCAACGGCGCGAGCGAGCTGTCAGGGGCCGGCGCGAGCTACGTCCTCGCTCGCGCGCTCGAAGGCCCCGACGGCGACAACCGCGACCTCGCCGCGCTTGCAGTCGTCGGCGCGGTCGGCGACATGCAGGACTCCGACGGCGGGCTCGTCGGCGCCAACGAGGCGATCGTCGCCGACGGCGTCGACGCCGGCGTGATCGAGGCGCGGACCGACCTGGACCTGTACGGCAGACAGACCCGACCGCTCCCGAAGCTGCTGGAGTACGCCTCGGACGTCCAGATACCGGGAATATCGAACGACGAGGCGGGGGCGATCTCGTTTCTGACCGACCTCGACATCGACGTGAAACACGAGGGGGAGTGGCGCCGGTGGGTCGATCTCGGCGCCGACGAGCGGCAAACCCTCGCGTCGGCGCTGATGCGGCGAGCCGTCGCCTCCGGCGTTCCCGCGGCACAGGTCGAGTCGCTCGTCGGGACGTCGTACACTCTCGTCGACGAGGAGCCCGGCACCGAGCTGCGGGACGTCAGCGAGTTCTCGACCCTCCTCAACGCCACCGCCCGGTACGAGCGGGCGGACGTCGGGTTAGCGGTGTGTCTCGGCGACCGCGGCGACGCGCTCGCCGAGGCGCGGCGGCTCCTCCGGACCCACCGCCGGAACCTCTCGGAGGGGCTCCAGTGGGTGAAGACCGAAGGAGTCACCGACGAGGACAACCTCCAGTGGTTCGACGCCGGATCACGGATCCGTGAGACGATCGTCGGCATCGTCGCGGGGATGGCCATCGGCTCGCCGGCCGTCGACCGCGCGAAGCCCGTGATCGCGTTCGCCGAGGAGAGCGCGACGGAGCTGAAGGTGTCCTCGAGGGGATCGCACGCGCTC
Organism: uncultured Halobellus sp.; assembly: GCA_964574565.1. GTDB lineage: Archaea > Halobacteriota > Halobacteria > Halobacteriales > Haloferacaceae > Halorubrum. The sequence continues at coordinate 1,031 of CAZNOA010000294.1, forward strand.
GTTCGGCAGGGGCTCGACCTGTCGGCGGTGATGCGGGAAGCGAGCCGGTCGGTCGGCGGCGACGGCGGCGGCCACGACGTCGCCGCGGGGGCGACGATCCCCGCCGACGGGCGGGACGCGTTCATCGAAGCGGCGGACAGGCTCGTCGGCGAGCAGCTGTCGTGACAACGGGCTCGTTCGGTTCCGCCGCACCGACGCCGAGTCAGGCTTCGCCCAGGTCGCGGAACATCGCGCGGTAGTCGTCGGAGGAGAGCGACTCGCCGAGGTCGTCGATGTCGGCGTCGAGCTCCTCTAACCGGGCCACCAGATCGGCGTAAGAGTCGTTCCCCTCGCGCTGGGCGGCCGGCTTCTGCGAGTTGAGCACGGCGCGTTTGCTCGCGAGCGCCGCCGCCTCCTGAACGAGGTCGTCGTACTCGCTGCGAGTGAGCAGCGTCTCGATCGCGGCGAGCAGTTTCCCGCGGCCGACCGGCTTGGTGAGGTACAGATCGAACCCCATATCGATGATGTCGAAGTCGGGCTCTACCGCGGTGACCATCGCCACGCGGCAGTCGTATCCGGACTCGCGGATATGTTCGAGCACGTCGTCGCCGCTCCCGTCCGGAAGCCGGCGATCGAGCAACACGACGTCGACGGTGGCGTCGACCACGTCGACCGCCTCGGCGGCGGTCTTCGCGACGGTGACGGCGTACCGCTCCTCGAGGAAGCCCGAGTACAGCGCGGCGATGTCGGGTTCGTCCTCGACGACGAGGACTGACAGGTCGCTCACCGCCGATCACCGCCGGACGTGACGGGGGACGCTTCACCGGACATACATGAATGGGCGGTGTGTCGGAAAATAAAGCTGTCGCCGTCCGTCTCGGCGGTCGCAAGGCTTTGGCCGCCCCTCGGCGACGCCCCGCTCCGTCGGATCGTCTTTTATGTACTCCCACCGCTAACAACCGGACGAATGTCAGAACTCGTCTCCACCGGGATCGAGGGACTCGATTCGATCCTCACGGGCGGTATCACGGAGCGATCGACCGTCCTCGTCTCCGGGAACCCCGGCACGGGTAAGAGCATCTTCGGTATCCAGTACCTCCACCACGGCGTCACCGAACACGGCGAACGCGGAGTGTACGTCTCCTTCGAGGAGGACGAGGCGGACATCCGCGGCGCCGCCGACTCGATCGGCCTCGACGGCTTCGGCGACGCGGTCGATGACGGAGACATCGTCATCCTCGACAAACGGGAGATGCTCCGAGAGACCGACTTCTCGACGGCCGTCGATAGGCTGCTCGACACCATCGAGGACGGCGGATTCGACCGGCTCGTCCTCGACTCCCTGTCGATGTTCCAGCTCTTTTTCGACGCCGAACAGGAGAAGCGGACCTACCTGC
>CAZNOA010000295.1:0-2406 GCA_964574565.1 uncultured Halobellus sp.
TGAACGAGTTCGATCAGGGAGTTGGGGTTGAAACGACAAACGATGCGACGCGGAACCAATTTGACGGAGTCATTCAGTGGATCGCAACGGACGTTCAGGCCGGTGTTGATACAGCTGAGGCTAACTCGAGCGTGACGGTCGTAGAAGGAACCTACGAAGAAGACATCACTGTCAACACCGCCAACGTCAGCGTCGTCGGATTTGGTGACGAGACGGTGATTGACGGACAGGTCACGCTTAATGCGGAAGGATCGTCAGTTTCGGATCTTCGGGTGACTGCGAGCGACGACTTCGACACGACCGACAACGATCCGGTCGTGCTCGTCCAGGCAAACGACACCAGCGTTGAGAGACTCCAGATAGACGGGATCACCGGAGATGGGGTGAACACCGTCGACGTGATTCAGGTGTTCAACACTGATGACGCCCCAGTGACTGATGTCTTCATCTACAACAACACGATCGAAGATATCGAGAGCGACGGCGTGGTCGGCGTCTCCGCGATCAAGACGCAGGGCAATCTCGAAGAGATATTCATTTTCGAGAACGAGATCGATCAGATCCATTCGGAGGGCTGGGCCTACGGTGTGGTGACGACGCCAAGTAGCGACGAGCCGAATCAGAAGGTCTCGGACGTTGTCATCGATTCCAACTCGTTCGAGAACGTGACCGCGGACGAGTTCGCAGGCGTCGGTGTCGGGATCGATACGGCCAGCGGTGCTCCCGGCACTGACGGCGGCCTCGCGAACGAAACCTTCGTCTCGGCCAACAACATCCAGAACAACGACATCTCACTGTTTAACAAAGACGTCGAGAACACGCTCTTTGGGCAGTACAACTACTTCGGTTCGGATGCTCCGACCGTCGAGGGAGACGTCATCTACGACCCCTTCCTGACGGTCGAGCCGGACGATCTCGAGGCTGACTCACCGAGCGAGCTCCGTAACTTCGGCCACGACCTCGTCGTCCCCGCCGACGGCGACGTGCACTCCGTCGCCTTCCCGGCGCCCGTCGAGGGCACCGTCAGCGAGGTCTTCGACGACTTCGAGGGCACCGTCTACGCCTACGACGGCGACGAGTGGGTGACCGGCAGCGAGATCGCCGACGAGGAGATCGGCGCACTCGACGCGTTCGCCGTCTCCGTCGACGAGAGCGAAGACGACCTGCGGATCGCCTTCGAGTACGCCGGCGACGATTCGGAATTCCCGTCGATGACGACCGCTGAACTCGACGAGGGCTGGAACTTCGTCGGCGCACCCGAATCCGGACCGTCGACCGACGCGTTCGCGGCCGCGACCGCAGACGTCACCACCGTGGTCGACGCTCTCGGCGGGGCCGACCCGCAGACCGTTCCGTACGGCCTCACCGGCTCCGGCGACGTGGCGAATCCGACGGACGTCAGCCCGTTCCAGGGGTACTGGGTGTTCGTGACCGACGACGGCGAGCTCGGCGCGACCGTCCCGGTCGACCCGGCACAGGAGACGGAGGAAGGAGCCCTGAGAGGCCGCTAAACCGATGAACCTCAAACACGTGCTCGGCCTGGCCCTGCTCACCGTCGCCGTCGCCGGCCTCGTCGCGAGTGGCGCGGCGGTCGGCGGCGCCGCGGCCCAAGACGACGGCCCGCCGTCCACGCCCGCGGCCTACTACGGACAGGTGACGGTCGCTGACGGTGAGGTCACCGACGGCATCACCGTCGAGGCGGTCGTCGACGGCGAGGTCCGCGACACGATCGAGACCGACGCCGACGGTTCCTTCGGAGGCCCGAGCGCGTTCGACGAGAAGCTCACCGTCGAGGGACCCGTCGACGGAGCGGTCACGTTCCGTATCGGCGGCGTCGACGTCGGCACCGCCGACTGGGAGTCCGGCGCGAACGAAGCGATCTCCCTCTCGATCGACGAGGTGCCCGAGGAGCCGGGCGACGGCACCGACCCCGGTGACGGTACCGACCCGGGTGACGGTACCGACCCGGGTGACGGAACTGACCCGGGTGACGATACCGGTCCCGGTGGCGGCGCGCCGCCCGGCGGCGACGCGCCCGACGAGGACGCGCCCGCGGACGACGTCGTCGACGTGCCGGACGACGCGAACGCGATCGGCCTCGAGACCGCGTCGGCGGTGCTCAGCGAGGACGGACAGACGAGCTCGGTCGTCTTCGAGGGCGAGACGAGCGTCGACGGGATCGAGTTCGGCGGGGCCGTCGAGGGCGACGTGGGCGTCGCCGAGCTCGACGAGGCGCCCGCGACGACCGGCCCGGCACCCGGCGCGTCCGTGTCGGTCGTGGAGATCACCGTTCCCGAGGAGGCCCGCGATACGCCGGCGACGATCCGGACGGGAGTCGACGCGGACCGGCTCAATGAGGCGGACGTCGACGCCGACGACCTCCGCCTCTCCCGCCATGCGGACGGC
>CAZNOA010000296.1:0-2402 GCA_964574565.1 uncultured Halobellus sp.
ACGAGCCCGGGAGGTATCGCGACGCCGAGCGCGGCGAAATCGAGGACGAACCCGGCTCCCAGCCCGACGCTCACGCCGAGGAACGCCGCGGTCGGATCGGCGTCCGACGCTCCCGCGATGACCAGCGCGGGGATCCCGACGGCGATGACGAGATACAGGGGCCCGGCGATCGCCTTCGGCGGGAGTGCCGGGTACGCGGTCTCCAACGCCACGCCGGCGACGCGGACGCCGATGAACACCGCCGCGAGGGCGACGCCGAGCAGGGCCACGTCCGTGTGCCGCTTCGCTTCCCCTCGGACGCGCTCGGCCAACTCGACGGCGGCGACCCTCGTCTTCCGTCTGAGCAGCACGCCCATCGCCGTGACGGTCATCGCGAGTTCGATGACGGTGATCCACCCGTCACTCAACCCCTCGTCGATCCCGCGGTACTCCCGGCTGACCCGTTCGCCGAGGCCGCTCTCGATGAAGTCGTTCTCAAGCCGGACCGCGGGGTCGTTGATGTCCGGCACGGTGTGACGGAGCCGAAACCAGTCGTAGTACTCCTCGTGTATCTGCACCGCCGTGTACGCTTCGTCGGGCGACTCGTACGCGCGGATGTGGTCCCGCGAACCGAGGTACTCGCCGTTGTGCAGTTCGAAGGACTCGGTGACCCACGCCCCGCCGCTGGGGCCCTCGAAGTACGTGTAGCGCGTCGAGCCGTGGGCGTCCTCCCAGTCGCGGACGACGATATCGCGGACGAGGTCCGGCTCGGCGTCGGTCTCCTCGTCGTCGGTCTCCCGCCAGTCGGCCTCCTCCCGCGCCTCCAGCGCATCGCGAACCGTGTCGCCGTCGTCGTGGAAGACGACGTTGATCGCGAGCGTCCGTCCGTCGACGGACTCGCTCCGGCTCGTGTACGGCCAGATCTGGTACTCCCCGTCGACCTCCATGAGCGCACCCTCGTCGACCTCGGGGGCGGGCCGCTCGTCGAGTCCGTCGCTGAAGAAGCCCGAGAGGGCCAGTCCCACGCCGACGACGGCGAGCAGTCCGACGACGACCCGTTTCCGTTCCATACTCGGTCGAAAGGGGGCATGTAAAAAACGTGTTGGGGTGAGCTTCGGCCGGCGCGCCGCGCTCACCACGTCTCCACGAACCCCTCGCGGACGTCCTCTGCACAGCCCTCGCAGTCGGGGTGATCGGGCTCGAAACACGCCGGCCGCCCCTCGCCGTCGACGGGGATCGCTCGACGCTCGGCGTGTCGCCGGCAGACGATCCGAGCCCGTCCTTCCTCGTCGCTCGGGAGATCGTACGTGTCGGTTCCCGCGTTGTCGTAGTCGGAATCGTCTTTCCCCTCCGCGTACGCGCGCTTGGCCTCCTCGAACTGCTTGCCCGCCTTTCGGAGCTGTTGACGGATGACGCGTTCGAGTCGGTCGTCCATACCACCCGTTTCGGCTCTCGGGATATAGCTCCGTTGACGGGGCGGCGCGCGTCGTGTCTCCTCGGTGCCCGTTTCCGACGAGCCGGGTGGGTTTCGCGTGTGGTCGATGTCGGTCGCTTCTCGCGGTTGATCGATCCGTGTCATCCGGTCCCGCGTGAGCCGGTTCCACCCGAAACGAAGCCCGCGTCCGGCTGACGAGCGTCAGACGGTCCCTCGGTCGTCGTCCCCACCGCTTCCGCTCGTTTGCTGAAAACGGCGTCAAACGCGTCGAGAGTCCCGATTTATCCACTTTCACCGCGGTTGCGGGATTTTTAATACGATACGGACCCAAGCGGCGTACGCCTCCCATTGAAACACGACCGGAGGCGGAGACACCCCATGAGCGAACTGCGACAAGAAGCGGAAGCGATAGCGGAACAGTTCTCGGACCATCTGAGCGTCGACGCCGACGACGTCGAGGAGCGACTCGAAACGCTCGTCGACGAGTACCGCGTCCCGCTCGACGAGGCGCGCCGGAGCGTCACCAACAGCTACCTCGAAGACGCCGGCATGGAGCGCGACGAGCTCGGCCGCGGCGGCAGCGAGATGGTCCTCGTCAACGAGATCGACGAGGACGAGCAGTGGGTCGACCTCCGCGTGAAGCTGGTCGACCTGTGGGAGCCTCGCAGCGACTCCATCTCGCAGGTCGGGCTCCTCGGCGACGAGTCCGGCACGATCAAGTTCGTGGCCTTCGAGACCTCCGACCTCCCCGAGCTGGAGGAGGGCGCGTGCTACGAGCTCTCGAACGTCGTCACCGACGAGTACGAGGGCAACTACTCCGTGAAGCTCAATCGGACGACCGGCATCACCGAGATCGACGAGGAGATCGAGGTCGGCGACAACGCCGACACGGTCGAAGGCGCTCTCGTCGACATCCAGTCCGGCTCCGGACTGATCAAGCGCTGCCCCGAGGAGGACTGTACCCGCGTCCTCCAGAACGGGCGGTGTT
>CAZNOA010000297.1:0-2402 GCA_964574565.1 uncultured Halobellus sp.
AACCTCGACGGGGCCTGTAGCTCCAGAAATCTTCGAGTCGGAACGAACGGATTCGACGGGATGGGTGCGGTCTTCGAAGCGGTGGCCGACGCGTTCGACGCGCCGCTCGAAACCGGCGAGACGATCTCGCCTCACGGCGATCAGTGGGCGTTCGTTCAGGAGGGGATCCCGGCCGTGATGGCGTCGACGACCTCCGAACACTCCGGGCGCGGATGGGGGCACACCCACGCCGACACGCTCGACAAGCTCGACCCTCGGGACCTCCGAGAGGTGGCGGCGCTGATCGCCGAGGCGACGTATCGGTTCGCGACGAGCGGCGCCGATCCGGGCGCCGAAGCCGCCGAAGCAGCTGCCGTCGAAACGGACGCCATCGAAGCCGAGGGGGACGCCCGCGGCGGTCGGGTCACACATCGCTCCAGAGAAGAGATCCGTGACGCCATCCCCGACGGCTACGTCCAAGAGCTCAAGACCGGCGGGCGCTGGCCGTACGGGACGTGAAACGCTCGGCGGAGACGGGTCGGGGTGAAACGGCCTCGCTACTCCTCATCTTCGGGGTCACAGACGCCGAGCGGTAGCGTCTCGGACGCGTTCGGGCTCCCGTCGAACCCCTCGTACGCGTCGTCTATCAGGCGGGCGAGTTGGGCTTCTGGCGTCACACCGCGGGCGGCCGCGAGCGCCGTGAGCCGTTCGTACTGCTCGGGCGGGACGGACACCGAACGCTCGTTCATACCGACGCCTCCTCTCCGAAGCTACAAAAGGGTTGTTCGAAACCAACCGTGTTCGCGACGGAACACCGCCGTCTCACTCGGTGTCGCTGCCACGGTCAAGCCGGTCCGTGAGGGGTCGTCGGGGAACGGTCTCGTCGCACGGCCACCGCGTGCTTATTGTGTCGGACTCCGAAGATTGCGATCGAATGCCCGACGACCCCCCTCGCGGCGGGCGAACGGTCGACGCAGACGACCCCGCCAGCGACGCCCGCTCGGCGACGTCAGGCGGCGATCCGACCTCGTCTGCCTCGATCGACAACTCGGATTCGGTCGACGACGCGGTGAAACGCCGGCTCCGCGAGGCGTACCTCAACGACGCCGAGGGCGTGCTGATCGTCACAGCGGTTCGGGCCGAGGACGACGAAGTCGTCGTCGAACTGCGTCCCCCACACGGGGGAGTGGACCACGTCGAGCGGTTTCCGGCGCCGCGGCACGGGTCGCTGTCGGAGTCGGAGGCGTTCCTGGAGTTCCTCTCTGCGGCGGGCGTCTCCCCGCTCGACGTCGACGAGATCGTCGGGAAGGCGATTCCGGCCACGTACGACCCGGAGACCGGCTGGCGGATCGACCCGGAGTACGTGGCCGGCTCGGCGGCGGAATCGGCGGCGAGGGGACCGGTCGACCGATCGGTCTCGTGGGTCAGAGAGCATCGGTACTGGCTGCTCGCGGGCGGCTTCGTCCTCGGCGAACTGCTGTTCGCCGCCGTGATAATCCTCCTGTTCATCTGATGGCCCGGATCGGACCGAAACCGCGTCAAACACCCCAAATCAGCACGATACCGGCGGTCGTCACGAGCGCAAGCAGAACCTGAAGCGGGCCGCCGACTCGAAGGAAGTCGGTGAACTCGTAGCCGCCGGGGCCGTACACCATCAGGTTCGTCTGGTAGCCGACGGGCGTCGAGAAGGAGGTCGCCGACGCGAACGTCACCGCGAGTAGGAACGCGAACCCGTTCGCCCCCATCTGCGCTGCCGCGTCGATCGCGACCGGGATCATGAGTACGACGGTCGCGACGGGGGTGATGACGTTCGCGAGCAACCCGGTGACGATCGAGAACAGCAGGAGGACCGCGACGGTCGGCAGCACCGCACCGGTCGCGACGAGGGCCTCGGCGATCAGTCCAGCCCCGCCGGTCTGATCCATCGCCAGTCCGAGGGGGATCACGCCCGCGAGCAGGAAGATAACGTTCCACGAGACGGCGTCGTACGCGTCAGTCGGAGTGAGACAGCCGGTGACGACCATCGCGAACACGCCGCCGAGCGCGGCGATGACGATGGGGAGGACCCCGAACGCGGCCGCACCGACGACCCCGGCCATGATCGCGACCGCGACCGGCGTCTGTGGCGAGAGCGGGGCGATGGTCTCGGGCTCTTCGTCGGCCAAACGAGCCAGCGTCTCTGCGTCGACGGTTATGAGGTCGCCCGATTCGGCGAAGTGCGCCTCCGACTCCGGGGTCGTCTGGATCAACAGCAGGTCGCCGACCGCGATCTCCACGTCCTCGAGGCCGGTCCGAATCAGTTCGCCCTCCCGTCTGATCGCGAGCACGGTCGTGTCGTACACCGCGTTGAGGCGCGTCTCCGGAATCGTCTCGCCGACGAACCGCGACGTCTCGGGGACGACGGCCTTGTCGAGGACGCCCTC
>CAZNOA010000298.1:0-2397 GCA_964574565.1 uncultured Halobellus sp.
CGCCGAACGTCGGCCCCATCCGGGGGAGCCCGTAGGCGGTCGCGACCGCCATCCCGGAAGCGATCAGCCCGTCGTGGACGACGCCCGTGTGCTCGACGACGGCGTCCTCGCTCTCGCCGACCCACATCGAGTCGTGGCCGGGGGAGTCGTGACCGGGCGCCCCGTACTCGTCGCTGCCCGTCTTGTCCATACCGGTGTTGTGTTCCTTCGCGTGTTCGATCCCGGGCGCCGAGAGGACGCCGCGCTCGTCGAGCTTGTTGATCGCGACCGCGTCGTGGCCCGTCGCGTCGATCACCAGGTCGGACTCGACGGCGATCGGGTCGACGCAGGTGATCTCACGCGGGAGCGCGTGGACCGGCGTCCAGTTCATCACGATCCCGCCGACGCGGTGGTCCTCGCGGACGACCAGATCGGTGAACTCGGTCATGTTCTGGACCCGTGCCCCGGCGTCGCAGGCGGCCTTGATCAGCCCGGAACAGGCCTCGGGGCCGGCGGCGGTGTAGAGCCCGTCCACGTCGTCGACCGGCTCGTAGTCGACGTCGAGGTCGTCGAGGACCTCCTGTGCGGGATCCCGGACCGTCACCGTGTTCATCAGGAAACCGCCGAGCCAGAACCCGCCGCCGAGGTAGTTGTTCTTCTCGACTATCATCACCTTCACGCCGCGCTCGGCGAGCTCTTTGGCGGCCATCAGCCCGGAGGGGCCGCCGCCGAGGACGATCACGTCCGACTCGGTGAAATCGAGGAACCCGTCGGTCCACTCGTTGCCGATCGCCTTCGTTACGTCCGTCTCGCTCACGTCGCTGAAGCCGTTGAATCCCTGCATACAACTCAGTAATATTACTAGGTTGTGAAAGGCGTTGCGGTCGGGACGGACACCGCCAGCACCACCGACCGTTCGGGTCCGTCGAAACTCTTGGGGAACAGTCGGTTCTCGTCCCCCGTGGTCGGTACAAGCCAACGATATGCCACGGGAGAATACTCAGCAGGAGCGGGTAGGGCTCCATAGTCATCTCCAACCAATTATTAGCATAATTTGGTAATATTTTTGTGCTTGGACCTATCAGTGACAGTTGTTGGTGCTCGCAACCAATGATTGAAACAACGATTCGCGATCCGGAGAAGCACGAGACGCTCAGAGCTGATAGTCAAGGCCGTATCAATCTCGGAATCCAATACGCAGGGAGAACTGTCGAGGTCGTCGTCGCAGAGTCGACAGAGGAAGAATCAGCGGCTTCGAGCCTTCAGCAGACGATCGGGGATCGGCCGATGAACGAGTACGAGCGACAGGGAATGCTGTTCATCCGTCTCTTCGGAATTGACCAAGCATTCCTGACGGATACCCACAGTGCGACCGTAGACGGAGGGGAAGTCCAGTCGGATACGGTTGGTCTCGCGGATGTCGATTGGTCGCAGGGATACCTTCTCGATCAAGGCAACGTCTCACGGTTTGAGTTCGATCAAGACGCCGAGGAGCAGTTCGCATTCCGTGATGAGTTGACCGCTGAACCCGCTGACGTGGCCCTTGATGAGAGTGGCTATGGTGAGCCAGTGTACTGCTTCGAAAACAGTGACGGCAGGACGTCCGCCATTCTGCAGGAGTACGTTGGGGCTATTCGGCAGATCTTCGGCTACGACCCAACTGAAGAGCTCTCGAATGTCGGCGTTCACCCGACTGAGGCTCCGAATCCCGTAATCTTCCGTAACCCGCTCAATGATTCGTATATCGGGGTCGCACCGCGGATCCCCGAGTAGCGCAAGCGAGCAGCTGTAGCGCGTCGGCCAGCACAATCCGATTTAATTACTGGATCGCTCGACAGTCGATGTGCGCGCTCCGGCGACCGACCGCGTATGAGCGGTCGTCGCCCCTGCGGTCGCATATTCGGTCAGCGTCTCGCCCCCGCTACGTCGGGGCCCTCGCGCCGCCGGTTCGATCGGCTCGTCGTCCCCCACCGACGCACCCAACTCGCAGCCTTTTTATCCGCGCTGGCGGTAGACGGACTCACTATGGCTGAGGACAAGGCACGAAGCACCGGCAGCGCGGGCCGATTCGGCGCCCGTTACGGCCGGGTCTCCCGCAAGCGAGTCCAGGACATCGAAGAGGAAATGCGCAACGCGACCGTCGACGGCGACGACGTGAAGCGCAAAGGCACCGGCATCTGGGTCAACGAGGAGACCGGCGAGACGTTCACCGGCGGGGCGTACCGCCCCGAGACGCCCGGTGGCCGCACCGTCCGCCGCTCCATCCGCGCCGCGCTCGCCGACGAGGAGTAGCCGAGATGAGCTACAAGTGCTCCCGCTGTAAGCGCGACGTCACCCTCGACGAGTACGGCGGCGTGCGCTGTCCGTACTGCGGCCACCGCGTCCTCCTCAAGGAGCGCGGCGGCGGCATCAAAGAAG
>CAZNOA010000299.1:0-2395 GCA_964574565.1 uncultured Halobellus sp.
AGATGGCCGCCGACTGGTCGGCGTTCGAGGACCGCTTTCCGACGTTCGAGCCGCCGGCAGACGAGCAAGCGGCGGACGAGGGGGCAGACGCCGCGACGGTCGATGTGGACGAACAGGAGGAGATCGGTCTTGCGGACTGACTCGGCGGTCGATCCGACCCGTGACGCTGCGACGCGGCCGTCGCCCGGTGGCGGCGAGCTCCGACACCGCCACGCCGTCGTCGAGGAGCGCGAGGACCGTCCCGATCTGTGTACGATCTACTCGACCGCGCCCGGCGACGCGCTGTCGACCACGTGGCTGACGGCGGCGGCCGGGTCGTTCGAGTCGCTGGAGGCGTCTCGATGACGGAGCCCTTCCAGCGAGCCGTCTCACACGCGGTTCCGCTCGAAAAACGCCGCGCGGCGATCGACGCGCTCGCCGCAGAGGGCAGGGCGTCAGACCTCGCGGTGCTCGTTCGTACTCGCGGACTCCCCGGCGGGTTACGGCGCGAGGCCATCGGCGGGCTGGCCACGTGTCACGCGGACGAGGAACTCGCGGCCGTCGCCGCCGACACGTCGCTCCCGCCGGCGATCAGGCGGACCGCGAAGCAGAGATGACTGGTTCGAACTCGCCTGACGACGAGTCGTCCGGACGACGCGTCTGTCGCGTGACCGGCCGTGAGCAGGGGTTAGTCGGCGCGTACGACATCTGGCTCAGCAGACAGACGTTTCGCGAACTCGCGCGCGACATGGGATTCGAAAAATACGATTAACCGCGGCTCGGGTCCCGTCGAGCCCGTCAGAAGAGGCCGACACCGAGGGCGTACGGCCACGCCGTACCGCCGACGGCGAGCAGCGTGAGCGCGGCACCGGCACCGTAGACGTTTTTGAGGAAGCTCGTCATCTCGCTCTGCTTGTCCTCGGCGTCCTCGATCGACCAGAAGTCGTGCATCGTTACGGCGGAGACGATCAGGAAGACCGCGAGACCGCCGGCCGCGAGGACGGGAAACGCGCCGACGGCGACGCCGAGCCCGCCGAGGACGAGCAGGAGTCCGGAGGCGACCACCGAGAATCGCGGAGCCGGGAGCCCCTTGAATTCGGCGTAGCCCGCCATCGTATCGAGGTCCATGAAGTGGTTCAGTCCCATGAACGCGAGGACGCCGCCGAACAGGAGGCGACCGATCAGGAAGAGTTCGCCCGCGAAGGGGGTGTCGAACTGGAGCGGTAACGTCGCGAATTCTGATAACATCGTGTAACCCACTATACGAACGTAACCTATATATCGCTTCCCGGACAAGCGGGTAAGCAGGTAACACCCATGTCATCGCAGGATATCGCCGAGTCGACGCCGGCGGAAACGGGAGAGTCGGAGATCGAATCGGCGGGCGCAGAGACCGGATCGACAGAGCCCGCGTCGACGGCCCCGGAGACCCCGTGTCCCGTCGTCGACTCGCTCGAGCAGATCGGGTCGCGCTGGCGGCTCGTCGTCCTCCACGAGCTGTTGAACGGCGAGTCGCGGTTCAACGAACTCAAGCGCGAGACCGACGCGAACGCCCGGACTCTCTCGCGCGTACTCGACGACCTCCAAGAGACCGGCTTCGTCGACCGACGGCTGGAGGAGGACTCGCCGGTGGCGACCTACTACAGCCTCACCGACAAAGGCGAGTCGCTCGCGCCCGTCTTCGAGGAGATCGACGCGTGGGCCCACGAGTGGCTCGCCGAGTGCAGCGAGTAGCCGGTCACGTCCCGTTCGGTGACGCCCGTCTGAACGCCGGCCAGAACGGAATGAGCAGCAGTCCCGAGACGACCGCCAACGTCGGCACCGCCCACTCGATCGGCAGCCAGACGCTCACGAGCGCGGCCGTGAGGCCGAAGACGGCTGCGAGGTAGACGGCCACCAGGACCTCGACGGATCGGAACCCGTCGGAGACGGGGGAGGGGATCGGAGCCATGACGGGGAAACCGATTTCATTCTTCAAAGCCCTCGGGAATACCTCTTGCGCCGGAGGAGCGCCCACGAGCCCCGGCCACCGAAACCGACAGGGTCCCCGGGTCCGTAGGGCCGGGCGTGTACGCCGGACTGAAGAACACCCCCTGCTGCCTGTGCGGGCGCGACGACACCCACACCCGGATCGCGGTGCCGCCGCGGGCGCTCACGCTGATGGAGAACGGCGACCCGATCTCGTGGCGAGACGTCGTCGGCGCGGTGACGCTCCGGTTCTGTGCCGACGACTGGGAGCTCGTGAGCGACCTGGCGATCGAGATGGACACGCACCCGCTCTCGAAGTGTAACGCGGCGCACGTCTCGTTGGACCTCCGCGAGGACCACGAGGCGCTGCTGTCGGCGACGAAGGCGGAGACGGACCAGACGGAGCTGGAAGCGCGGCTCGGCTCGGAGGCCGAAGAGACGCTCGCCG
>CAZNOA010000300.1:0-2391 GCA_964574565.1 uncultured Halobellus sp.
AAATTGCGATGGATCGCGGTCGCGCTCGTCGGGGTCGTTATCGTCGTCGCCGGCGCATACGCGGTCTTCGCCGGCGTGCTGATCGGGTCTGACGTGGCGTCGTACTCGTCAGACGGGGTCACCGTGGCTGATCTCGCGTACGAAGACGCCCTCGACCGGGCGGCCACGGCCGGGTACACCGTCGAGCGCGTCGGGTCGAGCGGCTTCCATCCGGACGGCATCGACGAGCTCGACGCCGAACTCGGGCCCGACTACGAGGCGTTCAGGGTCACGTTCGATCACTCGGAGACGAAGCGGCTGTGGGCGACCGTCTACGCGGGTGAGGGAGTCACCGTCGTGACCGTCTTCGCTGACGACAACCGCGGTGAGTTTACCGTCGACGACCTCCCGCCGGACGAGTGGCTCGTCGACCGGCTCACGCTGTTGTTCGAGATGGACGAGCCGACCGCGGAAGCGTACGTCGAGGAGCTAAAAACCGATATTCGGAGCGGTGACCCCAGCGAGCCGGGTGCGAGTACGCCGAGCTTCGACGTCGACGAACCGGTCGCGTTCCGAGCGACGTACGACGCGTTCACAACCCGCGCGACGACGGTCGACGCGAGCTCCGCGCCCGGCTTCGGCGGACACACTCGCGTGTACTACGCTGACGACGACCGGCTCGGCAGCGTCGAGTTCGTCCTCTCGCGGGCGACCGTCACACACGAAGCGGACGGATACACCTATCGCGTCCACCTCGATTACCACGGCGGTGTCGCTGTCGATGCACAGACGCGCGCCTCTCGGTCCTTCGCGGAATCCGAGGTCCGAGCCGTCTTCAGGACGATGTTCGAATCGATGGGGATACCCCCGGAGACGGCCGATCACCTGCAACTGGAGTACCGCGGCAGCGTCTGGTAACCGTTCGACGTCGTACGCGAGTTCGACAGTCTCCCCGCTGTCGATATCGCTTCGCGGCCTCGAGTGGACCGGTATCAGGTCCGGCCCGACCCGACACTCGATCAGGAGACTGTCCCCAACGGCTCGGTCACTTCGACCGTCGCTTCGAACTACTCTGCGAACTCGTCGCCGCGCTCGAAGACGAGATACAGGTCCTCGAGACGGAGGCTCTCGCACGCCGACGATCGCACAGTCGCTGGTCCAGCGACCGAGGAGTCGTGACGCGAGTCGGGGGTCTGGGGACATCTGGGGTGGGAACTGTCGAGCCCGAGCGGCTGACTGGACGCGCCGTGAAAGTACCGGGCCCCGTTCGCCGAAAGCACAAGGGTATTCTCCCGACGGGCTGAACGATCACGTACGCGATGAAGAACCCGCTCGGCGTGAATCCGCAGGTGTTGGCGCTCGCGCTGGCTCGGATGTCCGAGTCCGTCGGCAACTCCTTTCTCGTCGTCGTCCTCCCGCTGTTTATCGCCTCGGAGTTCGTCACCGGCGCGACGTTCGGACTCACGGAGGTGTTCATCACCGGGCTGGTTCTCTCGATTTTCGGGTTCGTCAACAGCCCGCTTCAGCCGTTCACCGGGCGGCTCTCCGACCGGACGGGCCGCCGCAAGATCTTCGTCCTCTTCGGGCTGGCGCTGATCGCGGTCGCCGGCGTCGGCTACGCGTTCGCCTCGACCTACTGGCACCTGATCGGGCTCCGCGTCTTACAGGGGGTCGCCGGCGCGTTCATCATCCCCACGACCGTCGCGCTCGTCAACGATCTGGCCACCGACGAGAACCGCGGCGGCAACATGGGGACGTACAACACCTTCCGGCTCGTCGGCTTCGGCGTCGGCCCGGTCGCCGCCGGTGCGGTCGTCGCCGCGGGCCCCTTCTCGGTCTCTGTCGGCGGAGCGGCCGTCGCGGTGACCGGATTCGACGCCGCCTTCTACTTCGCGGCCAGCACCGCGGTCCTCGCGTTCCTGCTCGTGTTGACGCTGATCCGTGACCCGGATATCGAGGCCTCCGCGAGCGAGGAGACGTTCTTCGAGGCGCTCGCGATCCGCGATCCCACCGGGAGTCAGCTGCTCGACCCCGTGTTCGCGCTCGGCGTCGTCTCCTTTTTCATGGCCGTCGGGCTCGCCGTCTTCGCAACGCTCGGTGACATCGTCAACACGGAGCTCGATCAGGGCGCCGACATGTTCGGCCTCCAGTTCGCGGCGTTCGTCCTCGCACAGATCTTCTTGCAGGCCCCGATCGGTCGCGCGACCGACTTCTACGGCCGGAAGGCGTTCATCCTCGTCGGGACGGTCCTCCTCGTTCCGACGACGCTTGTGCAGGGGCTCATTCCCGACTACTCGCTGGCCGCCGGGCTCATCTCCGACCCGTGGCTCATGTTCCACGCGCGGTTCCTGCAAGGCGTCGCCGGCGCGATGGTGTTCGCGCCCGCGCTCGCGCTCGCCGGCGACATCGCGA
>CAZNOA010000301.1:0-2386 GCA_964574565.1 uncultured Halobellus sp.
CCACGTCGTCGACGCGAAAGCCGAGTTCGCCGACCTCTGTTTCGACGCGGTGAAGACGAACGCCACGTATCAGGGCTACCCGCTCGGCACGGCCCTCGCACGCCCCGTCATCGCCGAGGCGATCCTCGGCGTCGCCGAAGCGGAAGGCTGCGACGCGATCGCACACGGCTGCACGGGGAAGGGGAACGACCAGCTTCGGTTCGAGGCCGTCTGGCGCGGCTCCGACCTCGAGGTCATCGCGCCCGTCCGCGAGCTCGGGCTCACCCGCGAGTGGGAGATCGAGTACGCCGCCGAGAAGGACCTGCCCGTCGAGGCGGGCGACGGCGGCGTCTGGTCCATCGACGAGAACATCTGGTCGCGCGCGGTCGAGGGCGGGAAGCTGGAGAATCCGAACTACGAGCCGCCGGAGGACATCTACGAGTGGACCGCGGAGCCGGAAGGCGAGACCACGATCGAAGTGGAGTTCGAGGAGGGCGTCCCGGTCGCCGTCGACGGCGAGACGATGGACCCCGTGCCGCTCGTCCAGTACCTCAACGAGTACGCCGGCGGCTACGGCATCGGCCGCACCGACGTGATGGAGGACCGCATGCTCGGGCTGAAGGTCCGCGAGAACTACGAACACCCGGCCGCGACGGTCCTGCTCACGGCGCATCAGGCGCTCGAGGACCTCGTCTTGACGAAGAACGAGCGCTCCTTCAAGAAGGGGATCGAGCAGGAGTGGTCCGAGAAGGCGTACCAGGGGCTCGTCTTCGCACCCGTCGTCGACGCGCTCAACGCCTTCGTCGACGAGACGCAGGACGTGGTGACCGGGACGGCGACGGTGAAGGTCTCCGGCGGCAACTGCCGCGTCGTCGCCCGCGACTCCGAGTACGCGGTGTACTCCGAGGAGATGGCCTCGTTCAACACCGAGGACGTGGCCGGCATCGCTCAGGAGGACGCGACGGGCGTCGCGAAGTACCACGGCCTCCAAGAGCGGCTCGCCAACGACGTGAAAGAGGCGGTCTCGAAGCCCGAACTGGCGACCGACGGCAGCGGTGAGACCGACGGGGCGACCGACGAGACGAGCGAGTAGTCAGATGACGAGCGACGATCCCGGCACGGCCGTCCGCCGCGACCGCTTCAGCGGCGGCCCCGCCCGCGAGTTCCTGTCGAGTCTCGCCGCGGACGCCGCCATCTTCGAGGCGGACCTCGCGGTCGACCGCGCGCACGTAGTGATGCTCGCCGAGCAGGGGATCGTCGACGACGCGGTCGCGGGCGAGATCCTCGCCGCGCTCGACGACGTCGAAGCCGCCGGTCACGGCGCGCTTCCGGACGGCGAAGACGTCCACGAGGCGATCGAGACCGCCGTCATCGACCGCGTCGGTCCAGACGGCGGGAAGATGCACACCGCTCGCTCGCGCAACGACGAGGTGGCGACCTGTATTCGGTACCGCCTGCGCGAGGACCTGCTCGCGACCGCCGAGGCGACGGTCGCGCTCCGCGAGGCGCTGGTCGACGTCGCGAGCGAACACACGGGGACGGTGATGCCCGGCTACACCCACCTGCAGCCGGCCCAGCCGACGACCGTCGCGCACTACCTGCTGTCGTACGAGGGCGGGATCGCCCGCGACACCGAGCGGCTGTTCGACGCGTACGAGCGCGTCAACCGCTCGCCGCTCGGCGCGGCGGCGTTCGCGGGCACCCCGTTCGACGTCGACCGGGACCGGACCGCGGCGCTGCTCGGGTTCGACGGGACCGTCCGCAACTCGATGGACGCGGCGTCGGCCCGCGACTTCCTCGCGGAGGGATCGACCGCGTGCGCCACGCTCGCGACGACGCTGTCGGGGCTCGCCGAGGATCTGATCCTCTTTTCGAACAAGGGGTTCCTGGAGCTGTCGGACGCCTACGCGTCGACCTCCTCGATCATGCCGCAGAAGAAGAACCCCGATACGCTGGAGCTGACTCGCGGCGTCGCCGGCGACGCGATCGGCGAGGCGACCGGGACGCTGAGCCTTCTGAAGGGGCTGCCCCGGGCGTACAACCGTGACCTCCAGCGCGCTCACGCGGGCGTGTTCGAGATCGCGGGCGACGTGCGGGAGGCGACCGAGGTCGCCGCGGGCGCGGTCGCGACCGCCGACTGGAACGAGACGGCGCTCGCGGACGCGGCGGGCGACGGCTTCTCGACGGCGACCGGGATCGCCGACATGCTCGCGATGGGCGGCCTCCCGTTCCGGACGGCCCACGAGATCGTCGCGGCGGCCGCGGAGACCGTCTCGGGCGACGATACCCCGGAGGCGGCCGCCGCAAAAGTTGACGAGGCCACTCGAAACGTCACGGGCGAGCCCCTCTCAGCGTACGTGAGCCGCGAGGACGTGGAGTCAGCGCTCGACCCGACGAACAGCGTCGC
>CAZNOA010000302.1:0-2374 GCA_964574565.1 uncultured Halobellus sp.
GTCTGTTCGCTCCAGAACGGCCTCACCGAGGAGCGGCTCGTGGCGGCGCTCGATCCGACGGTCATCGCGGGCACCGCGAGCTACGGCGCCCGGTTCGCGGAGCCGGGTCGCGTGACGTGTACCGGTATCGGCGAGGTCGTGGTGGGCGCGCTCTCCGGCGGTCCGGATCCGGTGTCCGAGCGAGTCGGTGCCGCGTTCGACGAGGCGGGGATCGTCGTCCGCGTCGCGGAGGACATGCCGCTGCGTCGGTACGAGAAGCTCGCGGTCAACGCCGGGATAAACGGCCCTTCGGCGCTCGCGCGGCTCTCGAACGGCGAGACGCTGAGCGGACCCGCCGGCGACACGGCCCGGGAGGCGGCACGCGAGACGGCGCGGGTCGCGCGAGCGGACGGCGTCGACCTCGGTGACGACGAGGCCGTCGCGGCGCTCGAACGGGTCGCCGACGACACCGCAGTCAACCGATCGTCCATGTGTGAAGACGTCGCGGCGGGCCGCCGGACGGAGGTCGACGCCGTCTACGGCGCCGTGATCGACCGGGCGGAGCGGCTCGGCGTGAACGCGCCGACCTGCCGGACGATCGCGTCGCTGATCCGGGCGTGGGAGGTCGGCGAAGGGGTTCGCGAGACGAACGGAAACGGCGAATAAGGGAGTCAGCGAGCGAAGCCGCGGAGTCGACCGGGTCGGTGGGGGCGTTCGCTCAACACCACTCCTCGAGGACGGTCGCGTCGGTCTCGTCGACCGAGACCCACGCGTTCTCCCGCGAGACGTCCGCGATCACGAACTCCGCTCGCGACGCCGAGGAGTCGATAGACGCCATGACGTCCGGTGACTCCGCCGCGTCGAGCGTCGGGTCCGTCGGAAGCGCCGTCCGACGGTGATCGGGGTCCGGGTCGTCCCAGGGGGTGGAACTCCGTGACATGATTGTGAATTGTTCACAGTAGGTATAAGCGTTCCGAAGCGAAGACGACCACCGTCGGTGGATCGCCGATTTGAACCGGGGATCGGTGAGCGAGCCGCGATTTTCCCGTCGATGATCCGGTCAGAACCGCTCGCAAGCGTCGATCCGACGGAGTGGTTACTCGCTTGGTGTATCCACCGGGCTGTCAGATCGGTCGCGCGGGGCGGGCGAGCGACCGCCGATAGCCGACCGCCGTCAACCGGCACCGGTCGGGTCGCGGTGCGGCGTCCGATGCGACCGCGATCCGGGGGTCGCCTCGCCGCTCACCTTCGCAGTATACAAGAGGTGGCACGGTGAAAGACGGTGCATGAACGTATCAGACGCCATGACGCCGCGGGCAGATCTCGTCGTCGTCGAGATTCCGGGGAGTCGAAACGACGTGTTGGAGTACATCCAGGAGTACGGCTTCTCGTCGGTCCCCGTCGTCAAGGACGTCGACGGCGACGAGGTGTACCGCGGGCTCGTCTCGCGCGACGACCTCATCGACCAGCCGGACGAAGACCAGCTCGCGCTGTTGATGCGCGAGGTGCCGACGATCGGGGCCGACGACGACCTCGTCGACGCGGCCGCGACGATGGTCGCCGAGTCGTCCCGTCGGCTCCCGGTCGTCGACGGCGACGCGCTCGTGGGGATCCTCACGGTCACCGACGTGGTGCGAGCGATCGCCCGCGGCGAGATCGACGGCGAGACGCCGGTCGGCGAGCTGGCGACGCGGGCGGTCAACGCGACTCACACCGAGACGCCGCTCCCGGTCGCCGAACGTGAGATCGGGCTCGCGAACGTCCCGTACGCGGTCGTCCTCGACGACGACGCCGCGATCGCCGGTATCCTCACGGAGGTCGACATCCTCGAAGTCGCTCGCGTCGTCGAGGGGGAAGCGAGCACGGGCGACTCGATCGCCGAGCAGGACTCCGAGTGGTCGTGGGAGGGGATCAAAGCGACCGGGGCGCGCTACCTCCCGACCCGCAACGTCGAGCTTCCCGCCGGCGCGACGCGCCACTTCATGACCGAGGATCTCGTGACGGTCAACGGCACCCGAACGGCGAAGGCGGTCGCTCAGGCGCTCATCAGCAACGACATCGAGCAGGTGCCGCTGGTCAACGGGACCGACCTCGACGGCGTCGTGCGCGACGTGGACTTACTGGAGGGGTTGTAGATGGCGGCGGACGAGCTCGTCGAACTCGCGAAGCGCCGCGGGTTCTTTTTCGGCTCGAACGGGGCGTACGGCGGCACCGCCGGCTTCTACACGTTCGGTCCCCAGGGCGCGGCCCTCAAGCGGAACCTCGAGGACGCGTGGCGTGACCGCTTCACGCTCCGCGAGGGGAACCGCGAGATCGAGGCGCCGACGATCATGCCCGAAGCCGTCTTCGAGGCGTCCGGCCACCTCGACACGTTCGACGACATGCTCGTCGAGTG
>CAZNOA010000303.1:0-2362 GCA_964574565.1 uncultured Halobellus sp.
TCCGGATCGATCGCGAACATCGCGCTCGGAGTCCCCGCGGCACCGTAGACGGCGTCGTACTCGGTGAGCGTCGGATCGAACACGGTCGGGACCGCGGTCGCGTGACACAGCGGCGGCACGCCCCCGATGCTCCACCCGATCACCTCGCGAATCCGACTCGGGTCGGCCATCGACGCGCTGTCGGCATCGAAGTGGTCGGCGACCGCGTCGAGATCGAGGCGATTGGCGCCGCTCATGATCGCCGCGACGAGGTCGCCGTCGCGGTCCCCGCCGGACAGCGATACGACGATCGTCGAGGCGATCGCCGCGGTGTCACAGCCGACGGCGTCGGCAGCGGCGGCCGCCGTCTCAGTCCCGGACTCGAACTCCGAGACGTCGACGTCGATCTCGTATCGGTCCCGCGCTCGCTCCGCGAACTCCGCTGCTCGCTCGTGCATACACGTACCGGCGGGCGAACCGTGATCAACCTCCCGGTCACGGCAGATAGCGAACGCTCGACGATACGTCGGCGCCCGCTCGGCCGCGGACGGAACCGAACTGCGCGTCGTCGGGGCGAGACGAACTTCGATACCCTCGTCACGAACCCCTTTTCCGTCGATGGCCCGAACGAGAGACACAGATGACCGCCGCGCTATTCGTCGTGAGCGAGGAGGGGTATTGGGCTGAGGAGTGTATCGAGCCGCTGACGACGCTCGAATCGGAGGGCGTCGACGTGACGGTCGCGACGCCCTCGGGCTCGCCGCCGGTCGTCGACGAGCGGTCACTCGACCCGGAGGCCGCGGGCGGCGAGGCGGCCGCCGCGGAGTTCCGCGAGATCGACGCCGAACACCCGAAGCTGAACGATCCGGATCCGATCGCGACCGTCGAGGCGACGGCGTACGACGCCGTCGTCTTCCCCGGCGGACACGGCACCGTCTGGGACGTGAATCAGGACCGCCACGCCCGTCAGCTCCTGCTTGAGACGGTCGCCGGCGACGAGGGCGTCGCGCTCGTCGTCTGTCACGCGGTCGGCATCCTCGCGTTCACGCGCGAGGCGGACGGGACGCCGCTCGTGGCGGACCGCGCCGTGACCGGCTTCCCCAACGCGTGGGAAGAGGGCATCGTCGACGAGCACGACCGGATGGACGACGGCCGGAAGCTCCCGTACTGGGTCGAAGACGAAGTCGTCCTCGCCGGTGCCGACTGGGACGCCGAACTCGACGCCGACACCAGCGTCACCGTCGACGGCGACCTCATCACCGCCCGCGGTCCCGAGTCGTCGACGGCCGCGGCCGCGACGCTGCTCGACGCCTTATAAGTCCTCCCGGTCGGAGCGGGGCGCTCACCGAATCACGAACGCCGGTTCCTCGATCCGCTCGCTTTTACACTCCGGACAGCGCGAGGGCTCGTTGAGCGGGTCGTCGAAGCCGTCGAAGCCGCAGTCGCGACACGCAGGCGGCGCCACGAGGAACTCCCCGTCGCCGTCGACCGACCGCGAGACGTGGTCGAGGTGGTCGTACACGACGGGCGTCGGGAGCGACAGCGACGCCCCGAGGTCGCTCGCGGTCGCCGGCCCCTCGCGGAGTAACTCGGCGATGCGTTGACGGGTCGTCTCCATGCGCGGCCTTCGTCGCTGACGTATAAAACGACGACGCCAACGGGGTCGCGGCAACGCCGAGTTTGGTTATAACTGCCCGGATCGCCAGCTCTCGTACCAGGCGCTCGCGGGGTGGTAATCCGGCTCGACGCCCGGCGGCTCCGGGGCGGTCGGATCACCCCCCGCACCCGCCGCGGGGCGCTTCTCGTACCAGAGCCCGGCGGGACCGCGATAGGCGTCGACACGGTCGAGAAATCGTCGGTGCCAGTCGTCGAACCGGTCTGCGTCGCCCTGTTCGCCGCGAACGCGCGCACGCTCTGCGAGCGCGGCCGACGCCCCCACCCCCTCCGCGAGCGTCCAGCCGTAGCGGTCGCCGACGATCACGTCGCCGTCGGACTCGACCGTGTACGCGAATCCGCCCTCGGTCCAGCCGAGGTCGACCGCGGCGTCGAACAACTCGACGGCTCGGCCGTACCACCCGCGTTCGCTCGATAGCTCGCCCGGAACCGAGGCGTCGTAGCGGTCGAGTAAGGCGAGGAACTTCGCCCACTCGACGTGGTGTCCCGGCTGGTATCCCGGCGGTCGGAACTGGTGGCGAGGCTCGTCCGCGTTGTACCCGAAGTCGTGCTCCCAGTCGGCGGTGTAATGCTCCCACAGCAGCCCGTCCGTCTCCGCGGCGAGTTCGACCGTGATCCGTTCCGCGATCCGACGCGCCCGGTCGAGCAACGACTCGTCACCGGTCGCCTCGTAGGCGGCGAGGAACGCCTCACAGGCGTGCATGTTCGC
>CAZNOA010000304.1:0-2357 GCA_964574565.1 uncultured Halobellus sp.
GACGACGCGATCGCCGACGTCGTCGGCGCGGCGCTGCTCCTCGACGACCTGAATCCCGATCGGGTCGTGACCACGCCCGTCGCCGCGGGGGGCGGCGAGGTCCAGATGAGCCACGGCGTCTACCCGGTCCCGGCCCCGGCGACGACCGAAATCGTCGCGAGCGCGAGGTTCTCGCTCACCGGTGGGCCGATCGACCGGGAGCTGCTGACCCCGACGGGAGCCGCGATCCTCGCCGCCGTCGCGGAGGGCGCCGACTCGGTCCCGGAGCTTGATATCGACGCCGCCGGCTACGGCGCCGGCGACGCGACCTTCGAGCGCCACCCGAACGTGCTCCGCGTGCTCGTCGGCGACGGCGGAAACCCCGACCGCGACGCGACCGAGCGCCACGCGCTCGCCCACGACGACATCGCGGTGCTCGAAACGAACCTCGACGACGCCGCCCCGGAAGTGCTCGGCGGGTTACAGGAGACGCTCAAGCGAGCCGGCGCGCGCGACGTGACCATCGTCCCGACGACGATGAAGAAGTCCCGGCCGGGTCACCTGGTGAAAGTCATCTGCAAACCCGGGGACGCCGAGGCGGTCGCGGAACGACTCGCTCGCGAGACCGGGACGCTCGGCGTTCGGCAGTCCGGTGCCAGTCACCGCTGGATCGCCGAGCGGTCCTTCGAGACCGCGACCCTCTCGATCGGGGGCACGGGCTACGATGTGTCGGTGAAAGTCGCCGCCACCGTCGAGGGCGACGTGTACGACGTCAGCGCCGAGTACGACGACGCCGCCGCGGTCGCCGACGCGACGGACCTTCCGATCCGGGACGTGCTCCGCCGAGCGGAAGCGCGGGTCCGCGACGGGTTCGACGAGTAGGGGCCGGGAAGCAGGGACCGACGAGCCCACGTGCCGGCCTAGTCTGCCTCGATTCGCTCGACGCGCTCCGGTTCGACCCCGAACCCGTCGGCGAGGCGGGCGCCGACGATCTCACAGACGCCGACGTCCGGATCACTGGTCGAACCCTCCGCGGCGCCCGCGCCGTCACAGGCGACCGAGAGCGTCGCCACCGCGTCGACCGTCGTGTCGTTGAGGCCCGGCTGGATCCCGGAGATCGACAGCTCCTCGACCTCGATTCCGTCGATCCGTTCGATCTGCGCTTCGGCGCCGGCCGCGAGGTCACCGCCGGCCGCCTGCGCGACGCGAACCGCGACCGCCGCTTCGATGCGTCGATTGTGGACGGTTGCTGCCATGACTCCCTCGCCGCGAGTCGAACGCGGCGCGAACGATCGGCCGTGGACGTGGCCGACAGGGTTCGCGACCTCAAGCGCCGGCACCGATCGCCCACGGTCGGGGCCGGCGCTCGCGAGGGTCCCACGGTTCCGCCCGTGACAGACTCGATGAGACACAGCGACGGCTGGAGAGGGCGAGGTGCGGTCCGTCCCTCGGGGAGATCCCCAGCCGACACGCGTCACGCGGTCGGGCGGACGGACCGTGAATCCGGAATCCAATACCCGCCCCAGCCGAGAGACGCGCCGCTAGCCATCACGGACTGCGGCGATTTCTCGGTGGTGAAGCGGGTCATACGCGGACTCCGGCGGCACGAGCGTGCCGTTGCGTTTCGATTCATTTGCTGGAGCTTAAATCTACGGAAGCCGTGTCGTTCGCTACCGTGGTACACGCGCTATCGGTGCGGGCGGCGAAGGGGTCGCACTCCGACTTCGAGACGGTCGCCCAGCGGGACCGCTTTCGTCGATAGCGAGACGACAGGCCTATGATGAACGCCCGACCAGTTCCACGTAACGCAGCCATCTCATGATCGAGCGAATTCACACGTCGGCGGTTGAACCGGACGCGGACGAGGTCGCCATCGCGGGGCACGTCCACGAGATCCGCGATTTGGGGGGTCTCGTCTTCCTCATCGTGCGCGACCGCGAAGGGCTCATTCAGGTCGTCTTCAAGGAGGAGCGAGAGCCGGAGCTGTTCGAGGCCGTCCAGAACGTCGGGGCCGAGTACGTCGTCCGCGTCGTCGGCGAGCCGCTCGAAAGCGATCAGGCGCCCGGCGGCGTCGAGATCGCTCCGACCGAATACGAGGTCATCGACGAGGCCGACTCGCCGCTCCCGCTCGAAATCTCGAAGGATATCGAGGTCGATCTCTCGACGCGACTGGACAACCGGGCGCTCGACCTCCGCAAGCCGAAGACGCTCGCCGTGTTCACGCTCCGCTCGAAGCTGATGACGGCGATGGAGGAGTGGTTCGACGACGAGGGGTACGTCGACATCAAGACGCCGCGCATCTCGAAGGGCGGCGCCGAGGGCGGCGCGGAGCTGTTCCCGATCCTCTACTACAACCAGGACGCGTTCCTCTCGCAGAG
>CAZNOA010000305.1:0-2356 GCA_964574565.1 uncultured Halobellus sp.
TGCGCGTAGAAGACGCCCGCGAGCGCCATGACCACGCTCCCGAGCACGAACGCCTGCATCTTGAACGCGAAGGTGTTCTTCCCCAGCGCCTTCGCGAGGTCCTCGTCGGACCGGATCGTCCGCAGCACCCGCCCCCACGGCGACTGCTGGGCCCGGCGAAGCACGAAGAACGCGGCGCCGAGGAACGCTAACAGCAGCGACACGTTGAGCAGCTGCCGCCAGAACTGCGTGCCGAGGAGAATCGGGGACCCCGGCACGATCACCACTTCGAGACTCGGCATCGTCTGCGGCAGCGTCCCGAGCACCGGCCACCCCTCGAAGAAGCTCGGGATGCCGCGGATCCCGGCGCTCCCGTTGGTCCACTGCCGCTCGTTCCGGAGGAACAGCCGAATGACCTCCGCGAGCCCGAGCGTCGCGATCGCCAGGTAATCCGCCCGGAGCCGGAGCGTCGGTATGCCGATCGCGACCGCGACGACCGCGGCGACGACCAGCCCGACGATCAGCCCGTAGATCGGATTGAACCCGCCGGCGATCGGCGAGTTCCCGCCCGTCATCAGCGCCGCGCCGTACGCGCCGATCCCGAAGAAGGCGGCGACGCTGAAGTTGATGAGGCCGCCGAACCCCCACTGCGAGTTCAGCCCGAGCGACAACAGCGCGTACATCCCGGCCAGTCCGAACAGGAACAGGAAGTACGAGGCGCCGAGCGCGCCGGTCACGAGCGCGAGGGCGAGCGCCAACACGACGAAGCCGACGACGACGCTCACCGCCCGCTCCGTGGTCGTCATATCGTCGACGTACGCGCGGGGATCGAACCGCGACACGGTCAGATCCCCCCTCCATCGGCGTCGCCCGCGATCCCGGTCGGCCGCACGAGCAGGATCACCACCATGATCAGGAAGGCGACCGCCTCAGCGTACTCGATCCCGATCGGGATGCCGACCCGCGAGAGCAGCGGCGTCATCTCGACGACCATCCCGATCAGGAAGCCGCCGAGGACCGCGCCGTACACCGAGCCGATCCCCCCGAGGATCACCGCGGCGAACACGACCAACAGGAGGTTAAAGCCCATCCGCGGGAGCAGCTGGTTGAAGAGCCCGAGGAACGCGCCGCCGGCCCCTGCGAGCCCGGCGCCGATGACCCACGACCAGAGCTTGACCCGGTACGTGCGGATCCCGCTCACGCGGGCCAGATCGGGGTTGTCGGCCATCGCCCGCATCTTGCGTCCGAGGTCGGTGTGTTGCAGGAGGATGTGGAGTCCGGTTACGAGGATCGCCGCCGAGACGACGGTCGCGAGGTCGTGGGCGGTGATCCGGATCCCGTACGGGAGGAGGCTCTCGATCGGTCGGAGCGACGCGATGTCGTACCGAATGGTGTCGGCGCCGAACCCGAGCTGGATCAGCGCGCGGTAGATGAACGCGACGCCGATCGACGTGATCAGCAGTCCGATGGAGCCGACGTCGAGCGCGTCGTAGACGACTCGCTGCGTGACGAGGGCGACGACCG
The DNA here is from genome assembly GCA_964574565.1 of uncultured Halobellus sp. Classification (GTDB taxonomy): domain Archaea; phylum Halobacteriota; class Halobacteria; order Halobacteriales; family Haloferacaceae; genus Halorubrum. The sequence continues at coordinate 1,504 of CAZNOA010000305.1, forward strand.
CGGCGACGGCGATTCCGACTCCGACCGCGGCGAAGAAGCCGAGCGGCAGTCCGAGTATCGTGAATCCGACGCCGCCGATGAGGCCGAACGCGACGAGCGTCGCGTACGCGCCGACCGTCATCGTGTCGCCGTGCGCGAAGTTCGCGAAGCCGGCGATGCTGTATATCAGCGAGAGGCCGATGCTCGCGAGGACGATGATACTACTGTACACGACGCCGTTGGCGGCGAACTCGATAACCGACATGGTCAGACGATAACCGACATGAGCGGGGGGTTACGACTCCCGGAACTCGATCGGGACGTAGTCGTGATCCTGGACCTCGAAGACGACGAGACTCCCGCGCGGGTCCCCGTTCTCGTCGAAGTCGATCGGGCCGCTAACGCCCTGATAGTCGACGTCGTCGGGCGTGCCGCCGTCGTCGAGGATCGCGTGGGCCTCCTCGTAGGTGAACGCCTCCTCGCCGTCGGGTCGCGTGACGTCGCGGACGACCTCACCGAGCGCGGCGCCGGTGAACTCGTCGGCGGCCTGAATCGAGAGCGCGGCCGTGACGACGCAGTCGTACGCGAACGCCGACCACGCGGTCGGCGACTCGCCGAACTCGGCCTCGAAGTCGGCCGCGAACGCCTGGTAGTTCTCCTGATCTTCGGGGGCGGCCGGCTCCACGAGCTTCATCCCGTCCATGCTGCCGGTCGGCGTGTTCGCGAGGACCGTGTCGCCGCGGTTGGAGTCGGCGCCGTACAGCTGCGGCTCGTAGCCGCTCTCGAACATGTTCGTCACCATCGTCGAGAACTCCTGCTGGTAGGTGATACAGAGCCACGCGTCGGTGTCGGCGCTGTTCATCTCGGAGACGAG
>CAZNOA010000306.1:0-2351 GCA_964574565.1 uncultured Halobellus sp.
CCTCGTGGCGGACGATCTCGTCGCCGTGGACCTCCTCGACGTCGTCCGCCCGAGCGACCTCCGCGATCGATTTGATCGGGATCCCGTACTCGGTGCCGCCGACGTCGACGAACATCACTTTGACGATGGCGACGGTGACCGGGAGCCGGAACCGGACGGTCGTCCCCTCTCCGGGCTCGCTCTCGACCGTGACGGAGCCGTCGAGATCGCGTGCGGTCGTCCGGACGACGTCCATGCCGACGCCCCGCCCGGAGACGTCGGTGATCTCCTCGGCGGTCGAGAAACCCGGGTGGAAGACGAGGTCGTACACCTCGTCGTCGGGCATCGCTTCGACCGCTTCGCGGCTCTTGACCCCCTCGTTGACCGCTTTCTCACGGAGCTGATCCGGGTCGAGGCCGCCGCCGTCGTCGTCGACCTCGATGATGACGTGGTCTCGCTGGCGTTCGGCCGTGAGCCGGACGCGACCGGTCGGGTCCTTTCCGGCGGCCTCGCGCTCCTCGGGCGCCTCGATCCCGTGATCGACTGCGTTTCGCAGGACGTGAACGAGCGGGTCGCGCATCTCCGTCAGGATCGTCCGGTCGAGTTCGACGTCGTCGCCTTCGATCTCGAAGGCGATCCGCTTATCGAGGTCTCGCGAGATGTCGCGGACGAGCCGCGGGAAGGAGTCGGAGACCTGCGAGAACGGGATGAGCCGCATATCCATCGCGGTGTCTTGCAGGCTGGAGGCGAGCTTGTCGAGCTCGTCGAGGGCGTCCGACTGGGCGTCGGCCGCCTCCAGCTCTCGACGAAGCTTGATTCGGCTCGTCACCAACTGCTCGACGAGCCCGTACAGCTCGTCGACCTGATCGACGTCGACGCGGATCGACTTTATCTCGTCGCGGGCGGGGGAGTCGACCGAATCCTCGGCGCCCTCGGAGTCGACCGAATCCCCGGCAGCGGGTTCCGACTCGTCGTTTCGGCCGTCGGTCGGGCTCTCGGCTTCGGTCGAGTCGCCGATCGCGGCCGTCGCGACCGACTCGACCTGCGTGAGCGCGCTCACCCCCTCGGCGACGACCTCGGGGTCGGCGCCGCCGAGGAAGGCGTCGAACCCCCCGTCGTACTCGCCGTCCTCCAACGCGCCGGGTTCGGGGTCGGTGACGTGTCCGTCGAACCGGTCGGCGAGCGCCTGTAACACGAGCGCGGCGTCGACGCCCGGCATCTCCGTCTCGCCGATCGTCACGGCGGCGTACGCGATCGGATCCGGGAGGTCTGCCACCTCGTCGGGAAGGTCCGGAACCGCGAGGTCGGCGTCGACGTCCCCGTCGGCGTCGCCCGCCGCGGATCCACCGGACTCGGCATCGCGCTCGGTCGGGGCGATCTCGGAGGCGTCAGCGCCCTCGTCGGCGTCGCTCTCACCCCCGTCGTCACCGACGGTACCGCAGTCCTCCATCTCGCGCAGGCGGGCTTCGAGGTCGGAGGGGTCGGTCGAGACCTCGCCGGCGTCGGCGATCTCTGCGACCATCGCCTCGACGGTGTCGACGCCCTCGAAGAGGAGGTCCATCAGCTCCGGCGTCACCTCTCGGTCGCCCTGCCGGACCGCGTCCAGCAGGTCCTCTAACGCGTGACCGAACGAGGAGACGTCCTCGTAACCCATCGCCGCGGCGTTTCCCTTCAGCGTGTGCGCGACGCGGAACACGTCGTCCATCGCCTCTCCGTCCTCGGGGTCGGCCTCGAGGGCGAGCAGGGCGTTGTTGAGGTCTGTGATACCGTCTTCGGCCTCCGCGACGAACGCGGCGCGGTGTGAGTCCATCAGGCCTCACCCCCGACGATCGCGTCGGCGACGTCGTCTAAGTCACACACCTCGTCGACGCTCCCGGTCTCGATAGCCCGTTTCGGCATCCCGTAGATGACGCAGGTGTCCTCGCTCTGTGCGACCGTCCGCGCGCCGGCGTCGGCCATCGCGCGGATGCCCTCGGCCGCGTCTGCGCCCATCCCGGTCAGCACGACGCCGACGAGCGGGCCGTCGACCACCTCGGCCGCCGATCGCATCGTGACGTCCGCCGCGGGGGTGACCGACTGCGACTCGTCCTCGCCGAGCCTGACGCGGAGCCGCCCCGCTCGGTAACTGTCGATCCGCGTGTGGCTCCCGCCGCGGGCCACGAGCGCCTCACCGGCGCCGATCCGCGCGCCGTCGGTCGCCTCGCGAACGTCGTACGCCGAGGCGGCGTCGAGCCGTTCGGCGAACCGAGCGGTGAACGCCGCGGGCATGTGCTGGACGATGACGATCCGGCAGTCCGCCATCGGCAGCGCGGACATGACGCGCTCGACCGCGTTGGGGCCGCCCGTCGAGGCGGCGATCACCACGGTCAGCG